>DASUUK010000015.1 GCA_036374135.1 Euzebyales bacterium | reverse complement strand
GAGGTCGGGTCGCAGTTCCCGCGCCTTGCGGACAGCGGTCGCGCCGTCGGACACCTCGGCGACGACCTCGAAGCCTTCCTCGGTCAGCATCTCCTTCAGGTCGAGCCGGATCAGCGCCTCGTCCTCGGCGATGAGGGCGCGGACCGACTGGTCCACGCGTGCGTCGTCGGTCTCCAGAGCTCCTCCATCCATGCCTGTGCCCAGGTGCGCGGACTGTCGACGCACCCACGAAGGTCGCCGAAACGCAGCGATTCTACGTCAGACCACCACGACGGCCAGACGTCGTTGGCCGCGGTCGCGAAACCTCGCCACACCCGTCAGGTGCGGCGGCGTGCCCGGGGCGGGATTCGAACCCGCACGCCCCGAAGGGCAATGGATTTTGAGTCCATCATGTCTCCCATTCCATCACCCGGGCCGCCAGCGAGCATACCGTGGCGTTCGGCGGGACCTCACGCGCCGAGAGGTGTGTCAATCGCTGCATATCCTTTCCCCAGCCGCACCTCACCGGCCGGCCACCAGAAGGGACCACACATGCATGTCGTGATCACCGGAGCCCGGGGACTGATCGGCGCCGCGCTCGCACGATCGCTTCGCGACGCCGGGCATCGCGTCACAGGAGTGACCCGGTCGGAGCCGGGACCGGACGAGATCCAGTGGTCCCCGGCCGAGCAGCGCCTCGATCCCGCTGATCTGCGCGGTGTCGACGCGGTGGTGCACCTCGCCGGCGAAAAGATCGGGTTCACGTCATGGACGCCGTCGGCCATCGCCGAGGCCAGGTGGACACCCGACACCAAGCGTCGGATCCTCGACAGCCGCGTGCAGGGCACCACACTGATCGCGGAGACGATGGCGGACCTCGACGACGGCCCCCGCACGCTCGTGTCGGCGTCGGCGATCGGGTACTACGGCGATCGTGGTGACGCGGCTCTGACCGAGAAGAGCGCGTCGGGTGAGCTGTTCCTGTCGCACGTGTGTCGGGCGTGGGAGGCCAGCGCCGATCCGGCGCGAGCGGCCGGGCACCGGGTGGTGCACCCACGGATCGGCATCGTCCAGACACCGCGGGACGGTGCCCTGCAGCGGTCGCTGCCGCTCTTCCGCCTGGGGCTCGGTGGACCGTTCGGCTCCGGGAAGCAATGGTGGAGCTGGGTGATGCTGGCAGACGTGATCGGCGTCCTGCACCACGCGGTCGTCAACGACGGCGTCGTGGGACCGATCAATGTCACGGCCCCCGAGCCGGTGACGAACGCCGAGTGGACCAGGACGCTGGGGCGGGTGCTCGGCCGGCCCACGGTGCTCCCGGTCCCCCGGTTCGGGCCCCGTCTGGTGTTCGGTGAGATGGCGGACGAGCTGATCTACGTCAGTGCCAAGGTGCTGCCCGAGGCCACCATGGCCACCGGCTACCGCTTCCGGCACCCCACCCTCGAGGCCGGGTTACGCTCTGTTCTCTGACACGGACCTGACCGCGTCGGACAGGAGGGCGACGTACATGGACGACAGCGTCATCATCGTCGGCGCGGGTCTGGCCGGCCTGCGCTGCGCGGGGCGGCTCGAGGCGCGGGGCGTGCCGTGGCTGCTGCTGGAGTCGTCCGACGGCCCGGGCGGGCGGATCCGCACCGACCACCTCGACGGATTCCAGCTCGACCGGGGCTTCCAGGTGCTGCTGACGGCCTACCCCGAAGCGCGTGCGGCACTCGACTACGACGCCCTCGACCTGCGCCCCTTCGAACCAGGCGCGCTCGTGCGCGTCGCCGGCGGCTTCACCCGGGTGGGCGACCCGTTGCGGCGCCCCGGCACGCTGCTCGCCACGCTGCGGTCGCCGGTCGGAGGGCTGCGGGACAAGATCCGGGTGGCACGGCTGCGGAGGCGGCTGCGCACCAGCTCGCTCGACGCGGTGTGGTCCCAGCCGGAGCGCACGACGCGCGACGAGCTGGCACGGCTCGGCTTCAGCACCACGATGGTGGAACGCTTCTGGCGACCGCTGCTGTCGGGCATCCAGCTCGATCCGTCACTGACGACGTCCAGCCGCGCGTTCGCCTTCGTCATGAAGATGCTCGCCAGTGGTGACAGCGCGCTGCCGGCGGCCGGCATCCAGGCGATCCCCGACCAGCTCGCAGCCGGGCTTCCCACGGGTCGCATCCACTACAACACAACGGTCGTCGCGGTCGATGTCGACGGGGTCTGGCTGGAGGACGGCACCCACCTGCGTGGGCGCCGTGTGGTCGTGGCGGCCGACGGCCCGACCGCCAGCCGCCTGGTGCCGGCGGTGCCGACCCCGGCGTCCAACCGCGTGAGCTGCCTGTACTTCGCGGCCGAGCGGCCCCCGCTCGACGAGCCGGTCATCGTGCTCGACGGCGCCGACTCCGGACCGGTCAACAACCTGTGCGTCCCCAGCGTCGTCGCACCGACCTACGCGCCTGAGGGCATCAGCCTCGTCTCCGCATCCGTCCTGAACGCCGCCGGCGGAGACGACCTCGAGACCGCCGCGCGCGAACAGCTGCGCGGGTGGTTCGGGCGCCGGGTCGACACGTGGCGGCTGCTCCGCCGCTACGACATCCGTCACGCGCAGCCACGGCAGCGTCCGCCCGTGCTGTCGGACCCTCGACGGCGTCAGGACTACGACGGGATCATCGTGTGCGGCGATCACCGCGACGACGCGTCGATCAACGGCGCGCTGCAGTCGGGGGCGCGCGCGGCGGAGGGCGTCCTCAACGTCCCGGCACCCGGCGGACACCAGCGGGGCGCACCCAGAGGTCAGCTGCGCCGGTAGCCCCGCCGGCACCCTTCGGCCAGGTCGGCGACCAGTGCCGTGACAGCGTCCGGCCCACCGTCGGCGACCGCCCGCACGGCCGCGGATCCGACGATGACGCCGTCGGCGAACCCTGCGACCGTCCTGGCGTGCACGGCCGTGGACACGCCGATGCCGACGCACACCGGACGGTCGGTCACGCGACGGAGCCGTTCGACCAGCGGCCGCGCGCGCTGCGACAGCGACTCGCGGGCTCCGGTGACCCCCAGGGTGGACGTCGCGTACACGAAGCCGGTGCTGGCGTCCGCGGCGTCGGCGAGGTGGGTGTCGTCCGACGTGGACGCGACGAGGAAGATGCTCGCCAGGTCGGCGGCCGCGGCGGCGTCCAGCCACGGACCGCTCTCGGCGACCGGCAGGTCGGGGATGATCGCGCCGGCGAGACCGGCCTGCGCCGCGGCGCCCGCGAACCCCTCGAGACCGTCGGGCACGCCGTGGTGAGGGCGAGCGTCAGCGAGCCGGCGGGCGGGGACCGGAAAGTGCCAGCAGATGTTGTAATAGGTCATGACGACGGCAGGGACATCGATCGCGGCGGTGAGTCGCCCGCACATCTCGAAGTCGTCCGACGGGGTGTAACCGGCGTCCATCGCGACCTGGTTGGCCTGCTGGATGGTGGGCCCGTCCATCAGCGGGTCCGAATACGGGAATCCCACCTCGAGCAGATCCGCACCCGCCGCCGCGGCGGCCTCCAGGCACGCCCGGGACGTGTCCATGTCCGGGAACCCGGCCGGCAGGTAGACGATCAGCGCGGCGCGGCCGTCCGCGTTGGCCTTGGCGATCGCGTCGCTGACGCGGCTCACGACGCCGCCTCCGACGTCGCGTCGTCGGTGGGCGTCGACAACGCCAGCACGTGTGACACCTCGTCGACGTCCTTGTCACCGCGGCCGGACAGGTTGATCACGACGATGCCGTCGGTGCCGAGCTCGCGTGCGACCTCGATGGCCGGTACAACGGCGTGCGCCGACTCGAGCGCCGGGATGATCCCTTCGAGCTCACACAGCAGTCGGAATCCCTCCAGCGCCTGCGCGTCGGTCGCGGCGACGTACGTCGCGCGGCCCGTGTCGCGCAGCCACGCATGCTCGGGGCCCACGCCGGGATAGTCCAACCCGGCGGAGATCGAGTGGGTCGGGTGGACCTGGCCGTAGTCGTCCTGCAGCACGTAGGACCGGGCACCGTGCAGGATCCCCTCGGTCCCGGCGACCAGCGTCGCCGAGTGCCTGCCGCTGCCGAGGCCGTCCCCGCCGGCCTCGACGCCGATCAGCCGGACGTCGTCGTCGGTGATGAAGCGGTGGAAGATGCCCATGGCGTTCGAACCGCCACCCACGCAGGCCATCACGGCATCCGGGAGGCGACCCTCACGCTCGAGGATCTCGGCACGGACCTCCTCGCCGATGACCTTCACGAACTCGCGGACGATCAGCGGGAATGGGTGTGGGCCGACGACCGAACCGAGCAGGTAGTGGGTGGTCTCGACGTTGGTCACCCAGTCGCGCATCGTCTCGTTGATCGCGTCCTTGAGCGTGCGCGTCCCGGTGGTCACCGGGATGACCTCGGCGCCCATCAGTTGCATCCGCACGACGTTGAGGCGCTGGCGCCGGCAGTCCTCCTCGCCCATGTACACCCGGCACTCCATGCCCAGCAGGGCGGCGATGGTGGCGGTGGCGACGCCATGCTGACCGGCTCCGGTCTCGGCGATCAACCGCTTCTTGCCCATGCGCTGCGCGAGCAGCCCCTGGCCGAGCACGTTGCACAGCTTGTGGCTGCCCGTGTGCGCCAGGTCCTCGCGCTTGAGGTAGATCCGCGCGCCGCCCGCGTGGGCGGTCAGCCGCTCGGCCAGGTACAGCTTGGTCGGCCGACCGCCGTAGTCACGCCGCAACGCGTCCATCTCCCGGTGGAACTCGGGATCGGTCTGCGCCTTGTCGAACGCAGCCTCGAGCTCGTCGAGCGTCGTCGTCAGCACCTCGGGGACGAACCGGCCCCCGAAGCGGCCGTAGTGGCTGTCGTGCACGATCGGTCCTTCAGCTGGAGTCGGACAGGGTTGGATTGCGGGCGGCGTCCACGAGTGTCCGCGTCGCCGCCACCGGATCGGTCGCGAGCATGAGGTGCTCGCCGACCAGCACGGCATGCGCGCCCGCGCGTCGGTACGCCGCGACGTCCGCGGGACCCGACACACCGCTCTCGGCCACGACCACCGCACCGCGCGGCAACATTGCCGCGAGCTCCGCGAACCTGGAGCGGTCGACCATCAGGCGGCGCAGGTCGCGGGCGTTGACACCGATGACGGGAGGATGGCCGTCCGGCAGGGCCGCGACGGCTGCGACGGCCCGGTCGACCTCGTCGGCGGCGTGCGTCTCGACGAGTGCATCGACGCCTGCATCCACCGCCAGGTGCAGTAGGTCGACCAGCGCGGCCTGGTCGAGTGCGGCGACCAGCAGCAGCACGGCGGCGGCGCCGGCCACGCGTGCCTCGTACACCTGGTAGGCGTCGACGATGAAGTCCTTGCGCAGGACCGGCACCGGGACCGCGGACGCGACCGCCGCGAGATCGTCGAGGCTGCCGTGGAAGTGGCCGGGCTCGGTGAGCACACTGATCGCCGCGGCGCCCCCGTCGACATAGCCGCGGGCCTGGGTGGCCGCGTCACGGTCGGCGGCGATGACGCCGCGGGACGGACTGGCCCGCTTGACCTCGGCGATGATCCCTCCACGCAGCGCCGGACCGAACGGTGGCGGGTCCGCCGTGCCGGCCGCCCGCGTCCGGAGCGCCCCGAGCGGCTCCTGGCGGCGCGCGTCCGCGACGCGCTCGCGCGCCTCGGCGCAGACGCGGGACAGGAACGACGATGCCTGCCGGGCGCCGCCCTGCGGTCGGGGTGTGGAGCTGGTGTCGACGGGTTCCGCGCCGCGGTCGGATGACGTGGTCACCGTTGATCATCCTCGTCGTCGCCCCGACCGGTCGCACCGGAGGGCGAAGCGTAGCTCGTGTGCCGATCGGACCCACCCGTGTCGCTCGCCAACCGCCACTCGTCGTCGGCGGGGGCCGCGTCCACCTCGTAGCGCGCCGGCATGCGCCGCGACGGCCGTCCGATGCTCGCCAGTGCGGCCGCGAGCATCCCCGTAGCGCCCGCCACCGCCAGCCACGGCGCCAGCGTCACCGTGCCATCGATCGTGAACAGGCGCGCGACGCCGACACCGACGCCGGTCACGCCCGCCACTCCGACGACGACCAGCACCAGCGCGACCATGCGTCGGGCGCCGCCGCGTGTCGCCAGCAACCCGATGCTGCCCGCCACACCCGCGAGAGCCACGACCACTGCCAGCGGAGCGATCTCGACGCCGGCCGTCGCGGTTGTGTCGACGAGTGCGACGTCGCCGACCGAGCGCGCGACCGGCTCGTACGTCCAGGTGGCCGAGCCCGCACCCAGCAGCACCAGGGCGCAGGCCACCCCGAGGAACGGGGCGAGCGTCGCGACGTCAGTGCGGCGTGACATCCCTGGCCCCGCGCGTGTCGAAGCGCTCGGCGGCACGGACGGCGGCCAGCAGCGCCATCGCCTTGTTGCGGCACTCCTCGTACTCGCGTGCCGGATCGCTGTCCGCCACGATGCCGGCGCCGGCCTGCACGTAGGCGTGACCGTCACGCAACAGCAGCGTGCGGATGGTGATGCACAGATCCATGTCACCGCTGAGCGAGAGGTAGCCGACGCCGCCACCGTACGGACCGCGTCGGGTCGGCTCGAGGTCGTCGATGATCTCCATCGCGCGGACCTTCGGTGCGCCCGTCAAGGTTCCGGCCGGGAACGTCGCACGCACCAGGTCCACAGCGGAGACATCATCGCGCAGGGTCCCCGACACGCCTGACCACAGGTGCATGATGTGGCTGTAGCGGGCGACCGACATGAACGGGTCGACGCCCACGCTGCCGATCTCGGACACCCGTCCGAGGTCGTTGCGGGCGAGGTCGACGAGCATCACGTGCTCCGCGCGCTCCTTCTCGTCGGCCAGCAGCGACTTCTCCAGCTCGGCATCGGCCGCCGGCGTGGCGCCGCGCGGTCGCGACCCGGCGATCGGCCACGTCGACGCCGTGCGACGGGTCAGCTTGACCAGCGCCTCGGGCGACGAACCGACGACCTGCTGGTCGCCCCAGTCCAGCAGGTACATGTACGGTGACGGGTTGATCACGCGCAGGACCCGGTAGATGCCGTCGGCGTCGGCGTCGGTGTCCAGACGGAACCGCAACGACGGCACGATCTGGAAGGCGTCGCCGGCTGTGATGTGCTCCTTGGCAACGCGTACCGACTGCTCGTAGTCCTCGCGCGACATGGTGGCCGTCGCGTCGTCGACGGTGACCGCCTGCGGGGGCGCGACGGGATGGACCGTCTGCGGGGCGTCGAGCCGGGCGACCATCTCCTCGGACCCGGCGACCGCGCGCTCGTACTGCGTCACGGGGTCGTCACCGACCACGACGTTCGTGACGACGACCAGGCGTTGACGCAGGTGGTCGAACGCGACCATGCGCCCGGGCAGGTCGAGGCGGACGTCGTCGAACCGCAGGTCGTCGGACCCCGACTCCGGGATGTCCTCGATCCATCGCACGACGTCGTAGCCGAGGTAGCCGACGAGTCCGGCGAACAGCGGGGGGAGCCCGTCGACGTCGCGGGGTGCGGCCATGGAGCGCAGCACCGCGTCGACCGTTTCGAGCGGGTCGCCGGTCGCTGCGGCGTCGCGCACGGCGTCCGGGGCGTCGCCGGTCACGGTCACGAGCCCGTCGCACGCGCGGATGGACAGGATGGGGTCCAGCCCGATGAACGAGTAGCGGCCCCAGCGCTCGCCGTGCTCCACCGACTCGAGCAGGAACGTGGGTCCGTCGCTGTCGCGCAACCGCGTGTAGACACCGAGCGGCGTGTACAGATCGGCGAGCACCTCGCGCCACACAGGCACCACCTCCGCGTCAGCGGCGAGAGCCGCGAACTCCCCACGGGTGGGCCGGTACAGCTCAGACATCCCCGTCGTCCTCTCCGCCGCCGCCCGCCCTTCTCTCCCCGCCGACCTTCGCGCTGAGCTCGCGGTGGAAGCAGGTGCGCGCGCCGGTGTGGCAGGCGCCGCTCCCCTGCTGGTCCACCGCGATCAGCAGCACGTCGGCGTCGCAGTCCGCGGTCATCGACACGATCGTCTGCGTGTTGCCACTGGTCGCGCCCTTGTGCCAGCGCTCGGCGCGGCTGCGCGACCAGAAGACCGTCTCCCCGAGATCGAGCGACTCATGGACCGTCGTGGCGGACATCCACGCCATCATCAGGACCTCACCCGTGTCGTGCTGCTGCACGATCGCCGGGATGAGGCCCCGCTCGTCGTAGCGCAGGCGCGAGGGGTCCATGCGCGCAACGCTAGCAGCGTCGGCGTGCGGCCCGCGATGCTCGGCAGAGCCGCGATCGGCAGCTCCTGGTGATGCACGCGTCGGACCTCCTGCAGCACGCCCGCGACGCCCCCACGCGCCGCGACTGGGCGGCCGCCCGTCCGGCCGATGCCGCGCGGATCGGGATCGACGTCGCGGTGATGCTGTTCCTCCGCGGCGACGACGTCATCGGCGCCGGGTGGATCAGCCGTGCGCAACGTCTGCTGGCTGACGAGGCGGAGGATCCTGCCCACGGCTATCTGCGCCACGCCGGCTTCGTCGACGTCAAGACCCCGACGCGCCCGGCGGCCCGTTCAGCGTGGTCTACGTCGGCCCGTCGCTGCTGACCGACGCGCCGCGGAGGCGGACGGGGATGCCCGCGGCGGCCATCGTCCGCTTGACGTCGGCGATGCGCAGCTCGCCGAAGTGGAAGATGCTCGCGGCCAGGACAGCCGACGCGCCGCCCTTCGTCACCGCCTCGGCCATGTGCTCCGCTGCGCCCGCGCCGCCCGACGCGACGACCGGGATGTTGACGGCCTCGGTCACGGCCGCGAGCAGGTCGAGGTCGAACCCGGCCTTCGTGCCGTCACGGTCCATCGACGTCAACAGGATCTCGCCGGCACCCAGGCGGGCGGCCGCGGCCGCCCAGGCCACCGTGTCGAGATCGACCGGGCGCCGGCCACCGTGGGTGGTGACCTCCCAGCCGCCGTCGTCCGCGCGGCGGCGGGCGTCGATCGCAACGACGACGCACTGCGAGCCAAACGCGTCGGCCGCCTCGGTGATCAGCGGCGGACGGGTGATGGCGGCGGTGTTGAACGCGACCTTGTCGGCGCCCGCGAGCAGCAGCCGGCGGGCGTCGTCGACGCTGCGGACCCCGCCGCCGACGGTCAGCGGGATGAACACCTGGTCGGCGGTCGCCCGGACGACGCCGTAGATGGTGTCGCGGTCGTCCGACGACGCGGTGATGTCGAGGAACACCAGTTCGTCGGCGCCCTCGGCGTCATAGGTCGCCGCGAGCTCGACCGGATCGCCGGCATCGCGCAGGTCCACGAAGTTGATGCCCTTGACCACGCGCCCGCCGGTGACGTCGAGGCACGGGATCACACGGACGGCCAACGTCACGCGGCGCCGCCCACCAGTGCCAGGGCGTCGGCGACCGAGAACCGTCCGGCGTACAGCGCCTTACCGACGATCACCTCGTCCACGCGCAGGTGCACCGCGGCCAGCCGTTCGAGATCGTCCAGCGAGCTGACACCGCCGCTGGCGGTGACCTGCGCGGTCGTGCGCTCGGTGACGGCCGCCAGGCGGTCGAGGTTGGGGCCGCCGAGCGTGCCGTCGCGCGCGATGTCGGTGAACACGAACCGTCCCACGCCCAGCTCGGTCAACCGGTCGAGGGCGGACCACAGGTCACCGCCGTCGGCCGTCCACCCACGGGCACGCAACCTCGTGCCGTCGGCGTCCAGGCCCACGACGATGTGCTCACCGAACGCGTCGAGCGCCGTCGCGACGAACCGCGGGTCCTCCAGCGCCATCGTGCCGATGACGACCCGCGCGGCGCCGTAGCCGATGGACCGCTCGATGTCGTCCAGGGTCCTGATGCCGCCCGACGCCTGCACCCGGGCGCCCGTCGCGTCACACATGTCGGCGATGAGGTGCCGGTTGCGCGGGTCGCCCTCGAACGCGGCATCCAGATCGACCACGTGCAGCCAGTCCGACCCCTGGTCGACCCACCGGCGTGCGGCCGCGACGGGATCGTCGTCGTAGACGGTCTCGGCGTCGGCGCGCCCCTGGACGAGACGCACGGCGCGGCCGTCACGGATGTCGACCGCGGGCAGGATCCGCATCACACGACCTCCGCGCCGACACGGCCCTGGTGGACCGAGGCGACGAGGTCGCGCAGCATCCTCGCGCCGACGTCCGCGGACTTCTCTGGGTGGAACTGCAGCCCGAGCACCGATCGGGTCCGCACGACGCACGGGAACCCGGGGCCGTAGTCGCAGACCGCGAGCACGTGGCCGTCGTGGGCCGGGTCCGCGTAGTAGCTGTGCGTGAAGTAGCACCGCTGCCCGTCGAGGCCGGTGACGGCCGGGTCGTCCCGCACGACACGGACGACGTCCCAGCCCATGTGGGGCACCACGACGTCACCCGGTAGGCGCCGGACGTGGCCCGGCAGGAGCCCGAGGCCCTCGGCCGCGGGATCCTCGTCGCTGCCGGCGTACAGGATCTGCATGCCCACGCAGATCCCCAGCAGTGGACGCTGCGCCGCGGTCCAGTCGCGCACCAACGACTCGAACCCGGCAGCGCGGAAGTGGCGCACGCACTGCCCGAAGTGCCCGACACCGGGCACCACGAGCAGATCGGCACCGGCCGCCGCGGCACCGTCACCGGTGATGAAGGCGTCGGCCCCCGCACGTAGCAGCGCACGTTGCGCGGACCGCACGTTGCCCGCCTCGTAGTTGAGCACGGCCGCCGTGACCGGTCGGCGAGCGGCGGCTCCACCACCGCCGCTGCTCGGCCCGGCGACCTCGTGCGGCACACCGGCCCCGGCGACCGCACTCACAGTGTTCCCTTGGTGGACGGCACGCCCGAGCCGGTGACGGCGACGGCGCGCCGCAGCGCCACCGCGACCGCCTTGAAGACCGCCTCCTGGATGTGGTGGCTGTTGTCGCCTGACAGCTTCTGGACGTGCAGCGTGATCCTCGCGTTGGCGGCGAGCGCCTCGAAGAAGTGCTTCGTCAGCGAGCTCTCGTAGGTACCGATCAGCGCGACGGGCGTCATGGCGTCATACACCAGGTACGGGCGGCCGGAGAGGTCGATGGCCACCCGCACGAGCGCCTCGTCGATCGGCACCGTGGCGTCGCCGAAGCGCTCCACGCCCGCCTTGTCGCCGAGCGCCTCCGCCAGCGCGCTCCCGAGCGCGATGGCCGTGTCCTCGACGGTGTGGTGCGCGTCCACCTCGAGGTCTCCCTCGGTGTGGACCGACAGGTCGATGCGGCCATGGCGCCCGAGCTGGGCGAGCATGTGATCGAAGAACGGCACCCCTGTCCGGATGGTGGTCGCTCCTGTACCATTGAGATCGAGATCCACCTTGACATCGGTCTCGCCGGTCGTGCGGTGTACGGAAGCGGTACGACTCACGGGCCTGCAATCCTTGCTGTGGGTGCCGCCGACAGCGTAGGCGAAACGGGGGACGGTGCAGCGGCATGAACCCAACCTGGCTCCGCAGCGACGGCGACGACACGTACGACGACACGTACGAGGTGACGCCGGCCGACACGCGACCGCAGGTCCCGCGCACACCGGCGCCCGACGCGCGCGACACCCGGCGCGCCGTGACCGGACTGACCGGACCCCCGCGACGGGGCGGTCCCGGTCGCTGGCTGCTGGTGATCGGCCTGGTCGTGCTGGGCTCGACGTTGGTCGCGCTGCTGCTGCTCGGGCGCCTGGTGTCCGGCTTCAACCCGTTCGACCGCGACACCGTCGACCGCACCCAGCCCGCCGTGTTGCTGGCGGTGCGCGATCTCGCGGAGTTCCACGCCGCCACCGGCGAGTTCCAGGTGATCGTCGACAGTGAGGACACCGTTCGCAACCTGCCCCGTCAGATCGCGGGTGAGCGCACCCTGTTCGTCGCGGTCGGTACTGTGGACGCCGCGGTCGACTTCTCCGACCTCGGCGAGGACGCGGTCGCCGTCGACGACGCACGTGAGCGCGTGACGATCCGCCTGCCCGACGCCGAGCTCACCGAGGCCAACGTCGACCCCGACCGCAGCTACGTGTTCAGTCGCGAACGCGGCCTGCTCGATCGTCTGGCCGGCCTGTTCTCCGACTCGCCGACCGATGACCAGCCTCTGTACCGGATGGCGGAGGGCCGCCTGGAGCGCGCGGCCACCGAGAGCGGGCTTGTCGAGCTCGCCAACCGCAACACCGAGGCGATGCTGCGCAGCCTGCTGACGTCACTGGGGTTCCGCGACGTCACTGTCGTCTTCGACTGACGTATCGTCGGCCGCTCCGCATCACGTGTACCAGTGACGCACGGGCGTGCAGATGCGCCTCGTGGACCTCCGACGTTGCGTCGCGCTACAGCACCCGGTGCAGGGCGGCCAGCAGCGCGTCATGCTCGGCCCGCGTGCCGACGGTGACGCGGACGCAGTTGGTCAGGCCCGGCGCGTGGGCGAAGTCGCGGACCAGCACGCCGTGGTCGAGCAGGCGGTCGAACAGCGTGTCGTCCGGTGCGCGCACCAGTACGAAGTTGGCCTGTGACGGGAACGGGTGCAGGCCCGGCAGCTCCGCCAGGCAGGCGGTCAGCCAGTCGCGTTCGGCGACGATCTCGGCGACGTGCGCCGTCATGGCGTCGGCCAGCTCGAGCGCCACCAGTCCCGCGGTCTGGGTGATCGCGTCGAGGTGGTAGGGCAGGCGGACCTTGCGCAGGTCGTCGATCACCCACGGCGGCGCCAGCAGGTAGCCCAACCGCAACCCGGCCAGGCGCCACGCCTTCGAGAACGTCCGGCACACCACCAGTCGGTCGAGCTCGTCGAGCAGTCGGACCGCGCTGGCGCCGTCGTCGGCGAACTCGACGTACGCCTCGTCCACGACCACCAACGCGTCGCTGGCATCGTGCAACGCCCGGACGACGTCGGGGGCGACGAGGGTGCCGGCGGGGTTGTGGGGACTGGCGACGCAGATCACGTGGGCCCCGGAGCGCTTGGCCGCGTCGGTCGCCGCGACTGGGTCGAGCGTGAAGTCGGACACCAGATCCACCGCGACCACGTCGGTCGACGCGGCGCGCGCGATCAACGGATGCGCCGAGTACCCGGGCCTGGTCAGCAGCAGACGACGTCCGGGACCACCGTACGCCTGGAACAGCTGTAGCAGCACCTCGTTCGATCCCGCGGCCGCCCACACCTCGTCCGCGCCACGCCCGAAGCGCGCACCCAGCCCCGTACGCAGGTCGCTGACCTGGCGGTCCGGGTACCGCTGCAGCGGCAGTGCCGGCAGCCGCGCCGCCAGCCGGTCGAAGAACGCCTGCGGCGGTGGGTACGGCGTCTCGTTGGTGTTCAGGCGGACGGCAACGTCGAGCTGCGGCGCCCCGTACGGCGTCGTGCCGAGCAGGTCGTCGCGGACGGGGACCCGCCCCACCGGACCCGCCTCAGGCACCGGCGACGTCACGTGGTCCACCCGTGACGGCGTCGGCCGTCTCCAGCCGCGCGCGGACGGCCGCGGCGTGTGCCGGCAGATCCTCCGCGGCCGCCAACGCATCCACGACGGGCAGCAGGTCACCGAGCGCGTCGCGCCCGTACTCCACCCAGTTCACCCGCACGACGAAGTCCGCGGTCGACAGACCGTTGCAGAACCGGGCGGTCCCACCCGTCGGCAGCGTGTGGTTGGGGCCCGCGCAGTAGTCGCCGAGCGCGACCGGTGTGTCGTGGCCGACGAAGATCGCACCGGCTGCGCGGACGCGCGCGGCGACCGCCGGTGCGTTCTCCGTCTGGACCTCCAGATGCTCGGCGGCGAACGCGTCAGCGGCCGCAACCGCCTGGTCGAGGTCACGCACCAGCAGCGCGACACCCCGGTCACGCAGCGCCGTGCGGACCCGCTCGGTGTGCCGCGTGTGGGCGACCTCCTCCTCCAGCGCCGCGAGGGTGCGGTCGATCAGACCGGCGTCCGGCGTGATCAACAGGCACAGGGCCCGCGGATCGTGCTCCGCCTGCGCGACCAGGTCACAGGCCACCAGCCGCGGGTCCGCGGTGTGGTCGGCGATGATCGCGACCTCGGTGGTCCCCGCCTGGGCGTCGATGCCGCAAACCCCGGAGGCGGCGACCTGCATCTTGGCCTCGGCCACGTACGCGTTCCCGGGCCCCACGATCTTGTCGCACCTCGGCACCGAGGCGGTCCCGTACGCCATCGCGGCAATGGCTTGCGCTCCGCCGATCCGCAACACGCGGTCGGCGCCGGTGATCTCCGCCGCGGCGAGGATGGTGGGGTTCACCGAGCCGTCCGGTCCGGGCGGCGTGCAGACGACGATCTCGTCGACGCCGGCCACCCGGGCCGGCACGACAGTCATCAGCACCGTTGACGGGTAGGCGCCCAGCCCGCCCGGCACGTAGACGCCGACGCGGCGCAGGGGTCGGAACACCAGGCCCAGGCGGGCACCGTCGTGGTCGGCGATCCAGTCGTCCGGCAGCGCTCGGGCGTGGAACCACCGGACCTGTTCGGCCGCCCGCCCCAGCGCGGCCCGCAGATCCGGGTCGAGCGCCGCCGTCGCGGCGGCGCGCTCGTCGGCGGGAACCTCCCAGACGTCACCGTGCCAGCCGTCGAAGCGCGCGGTCAACTCTCCGACCGCCACGTCACCCCGCTCGCGGACGGCCGCGACAGTGGTCGCCACGCTGTCACGGACCTGCTCCATGGCCTCGTCGTCAGCGGGGCGAACGATCGCGTGCAGGTCGCCGTGCTCGTCACGCACGTCACTTCGCGTCAACATCGGGTGATCCACCGCTCCGCTGCTCGAGGCCGTCGTCGGCGAAGCCTAGCGTGGGGCGCGGCGAGGAGGCCGTCGGACACGTAGCCTTTGAGCATGGCGAACCCCCGACGTGCGGGCCGGAAATGGTGAGCCGCGTGGTCCCCCTGTTCCCCCTTCATGTCGTGCTGTTCCCCGGGCGCCCACTGCCGTTGCACATCTTCGAACCGCGCTACCGCGAACTGCTCGCCGACTGCCTGGCCGCCGACCGACGCTTCGGTGTCGTCGCGATCCGCTACGGGCGGGCCGAGCGTGGCCGTGCCGACGTGTACGACGTCGGCACCGTCGCCGAGATCGTCCGTGTCGAGCGACTCGAGGACGGACGCGCCAACATCGTCACCCGCGGCGCGGAGCGCTTCCGGGTCACCGAGCTGCTCGACGACCGCGACTACCTGAGCGCACGGGTCGAGCTCCTCGATGAGCGCCCGACCGATGCCGGGGCCAGCCGGCTGGTCGCGGTGCTGCGCAACATGCTCGAGGCGTACCTGCGGGACATCGGCGCCGGCGAACAGCTCGCGGGACGCCTTCCGTCCAACCCGTCGGCCCTCGCGTGGCTGGCTGCGTGCGCGGCCGAGCTGCAGCTGTCCGAGCAGCAGCAGCTGCTCGAGATCGATTCCCTGAACGACCGGCTCCGCGCGACCATCCGGTTCCTGCGGCGCGAGCACAAGCTGCTGCGCAGGCTTGGACACGTCGCCGTGCTGCGCCCGCAGGGCCCCGCCGGCGCGACGCTCAACTAGGGTCCGGTCCCCGTGCCGGCTGTCGGTCGCGCCGATGGCGATGGGATCGCCAGCACCGACGTGTCACGGTAGCGTCTGCAGCCATGATCCTCGCGACGATACCGCCACCGCCCGGCCAGCTCATCGAGATCGGGCCGTTGACGATCCACTACTACGGCGTGCTGATCGGCATCGGCGTGCTGCTGGCGATCGTCCTCGGCCGCCGGCGGTGGGCGGCACTCGGCGGTGACCCCGACCAGGTTGACC
This sequence comes from Euzebyales bacterium, assembly GCA_036374135.1. Lineage (NCBI taxonomy): Bacteria > Bacillati > Actinomycetota > Nitriliruptoria > Euzebyales > Euzebyales bacterium. Next base: position 100,088 of record DASUUK010000015.1, on the reverse strand, counting down.
GCGTCGGTTTCATTGCCGTGCTGGCCGGACTGCTCGGCGGGCGCATGGGTTACGTCATCACCCACTCGGGCGACTTCGCGGAGCGCCCGTGGGCCGTGCTGTACCTGTGGGAGGGCGGCCTCGCGCTCTTCGGGGGTCTCACGATCGGCATCCTCGTCGGTCTGTGGCAGGCGCGACGTCTCGGCATGCCGCTGCCGGCCGCGGTCGACGCGATCCTTCCGGGTCTGCCGCTGGCCCAAGCGGTCGGCCGGTGGGGCAACTACTTCAACCAGGAGCTGTACGGCACGCCGACGGACCTGCCGTGGGCGTTGGCGGTCGAACCGCCCTTCCGCGTCGAGCCCTACACCGACTTCGCCACGTTCCATCCGACCTTCCTGTACGAGTCGCTGCTGAACCTCCTGCTCGTCGGCGTGCTGCTGTGGCTGGGCACGAACCGGCGGCTGCGTCAGGGCTCGCTGGGGTTCGCGTACCTCGCCGGATACGGGCTCGTCCGCTTCTTCGTCGAGCTGCTCCGGACCGACACGACGTTCCGCCTCCTGGGCCTGTCGCGCAACAACTGGATCGCGCTCGCCGTGTGCGTCGGCGGGCTGGTCGGCCTGTGGTGGTGGCAGCGACACGGTCCCGACCGGCCGGTCGGCACACCGATCGACGTCGACGACGATGTGTCGGCGCACTCCACCGACGGCGCGCTCCCACACGGCTCCGCCGCGCCCGCCGACACCGACGATCCGTCAGGTGCGGGGCGGGATGCGTCGACGACCGTCGACGACGACCGGTCGGCGGAGGAGAGCGACCAGGCACGCACCACCCCTGCCGGACCATGAAGGACATCGTCGCCAGCGCGGACGGCGTCCACCGCTGCGCGTGGGCGCACGGCAACGACGTGTACGAGGAGTACCACGACAACGAGTGGGGCCGACCGGTCCACACGGACCGCGGATTGTTCGAGCGGATCTCGCTCGAAGCGTTCCAGTCGGGCCTTTCGTGGCTGGTGATCCTCCGCAAGCGCCCGGCGTTCCGCGAGGCGTTCGCCGGGTTCGACATCGCGAAGGTCGCGGCATTCACCGAGGACGACCGCGCGCGTCTGCTCGACAACGACGGGATCGTCCGCAACCGCGCCAAGATCGAGGCGACGATCATGAACGCTCGCGCCTGCGTGCAGATGGCCGAGCGCGGTGAGTCGCTGTGCGACCTGCTCTGGTCCTTCGCGCCGCCGCCGGGACCGGCACCGCGGTCGTTCGAGGACGTTCCGGACAGGACCGACGAGTCGACGGCCATGACCGCTGCGCTCAAACGACGGGGGTTCCGGTTCGTCGGTCCGACGTCCTGTTACGCGCTGATGCAGGCCACCGGCATGGTCAACGACCACATCGAGGGCTGCGACATCCGCGAGCGTGTGACCGTCGCCGACGGTTCATCACCCCCCGCCGCGTGAGCCGGCGACGAGCCCCGGTGGTCATCGGCCGACGAAGCTTCGACTACGCGATCGCGTCGGGCTGGGAGGTACATCGTCGCACCACCGAAACCCGGCAGTTCGCACCGGCGTGCCTTCTGGTGGTTGCCCGCTTTCGGGCCGACACCGGATGCCATGGACGCGCGACGCAACATCGCACTGTTGCATCGGCCGCGTTTGGCGGTGTGCCCGCACGGCGACGACGACGACCCGCCGTCAGCCGTACCGATCCAGCGTCACCAGTCCGTACCCGCGGGCGCGGAGGGCGTCGATGATGCGTGGCAACGCGTCCGCGTCGAGGGTCGACCGGTCGGTGGGGTGCGAACCGACGTGCATGAGGATGATCGCGCCGGGGCGGAGTCCGTCGAGGACGCGCCGGACGACCGAGTTCACGCTCTGCCCGCCCGATGTGCCCTTCCATCCGAGCGTGTCGACGGTCCACCGGACCGACCCGTACTGCAGGCACCTGGCGATCCGGATCGTCCGGGCGTCGCGCGCGCCGAACGGGAAGCGGAACCACGGCCGAGGTTCGGTGCCCGTCGTCGACCGGATCCGGCGGTCCGTGTCGACGATCTGGCTGCGGACCCGTCTGTCGGCCAGCGTCGTGAGGTCCGGGTGGGACCAGGTGTGGTTGCCCGTCGGGTACCGGCCGGCGATCGCCCGTCCGAGGCGGGGGTGCCGGGCCAGCCACCGACCTGTCACGAAGAACGTCCCCCGTGCGCGCTTGCGCTCGAGGGTCGACAGGATCGACCTCGCGGCCGCCGCATTGGCTCCGGCGTCGAACGTCAACGCGACGACCTTCCGCGATGTCGGCAGGGTCGTCCACTCCGTCGATGTGAGCGAGGGCGGCACGCCGGGTGTCGTCCTGGCCGACTGGGTGCTGACGAAGACGTCGCCGCACGCGCCGTACCCGTAGGACCGATGCGGCGGCCCGCCGCTGAAGCGGTTGCGCAGCCGCCACCGCCGCCCGCGCACCATGCCGATCGTGGTCCGGCCGTCACGGTTCCAGTCCCCCACCACCGGTACCTCGCCACGCCGCCCGAACCGGAAGTCATGATGCGGCGGACCACCGGTGTTGCTGTTGCGCAGCAGCCACCGGTTCCCGCGCACCACACCGATCGTCGTCCGACCGTCGCCGTTCCAGTCCCCCACCACCGGCACGTCGCCACGCCGCCCGAACCGGAGGTCGCGCCCCGCGGGGCCACCGCTCAACCGGTTGCGCAGCAGCCACCGGTTCCCGCGCATCACACCGATCGTCGTCCGACCGTCGCCATTCCAGTCCCCCACCACCGGCACGTCGCCACGCCGCCCGAACCGGAAGCGCCACCCGGGCGGGCCGCCGCTGGGCCAGTTGCGCAGCAGCCACCGGTTGCCGCGGACGACGCCGGGGCTCGACACGCCGTCGCGGTTCCAGTCCCCCATCACCTGTACGTCGCCGACGCGCCCGTAGCGGAACACCCGGTGCGGCGGACCCGCGCTGTTGCTGTGACGCACCCGCCACGTGGCACCGCGGACGGCGACCGGCGTGGCTCTGCGCGACTCGGCGGTGGCCGGTGCGACCAGGCCGAGCAGCATCGCGCTGACCACCGCAACCACCAGCGTCCGGCGCAGCCGGTTCGCCCACATCGCAGCCCCCATGGGATCGCTCGGCGTGAAGTGTGCACTCCGCGGCGGGCAGATGGAAGGATCAGCGACGCGGATGCGGGCCTGCACCCGACCGGGGCCGGCCGTGCGCACGCCGTGATGGCAGGCGGTCGTGTGACGTCAGGAGACCGGTCGACGCGTCGAGCGTGACCCGTCCGCCATGCAGGACCGCCCGCTGCTCGGGCATGTGCCCGATCGGCAGGTCGGTGACGACGGGCACACCGAGCTCACCGAGGCGGTCGGCGACGACGTCGCTGAACGAACCGGACGGTCGCGTCGCGGGTGGATCGCAGCGGACCGGCGTGCCGACCGCGGCGCCGGCGACCCCGTCGAGCGCACCGCTGTCGCGCAGCTGCGTCAGCAGCCTGTCGACGCGGTAGGGCGCCTCGCCCACCTCCTCGAGCAGCAGCACGCATCCGCGCGCGTCGATGCGGTGTGGTGTCCCTGCGAGCGCCGCCAGCACCGTCAGGTTGCCCCCCACCAGTGGCCCGCTGACCGCCGTCAGCGGCGTCCCCGCGAGCGCGGCACCGTGCAGCACCGTTTCGGTGTCCTCACCGAACACCAGACGACGCAGCTGCGTGACGGCGGGTTCCGGCTGCACAGCGAGGCGGCCCACGAAGTGTCCGTGCACCCCGACCAGCCCGAGGCGATGTCGTGCCGCCGCCAGCAGCGCCGTCACGTCGCTGAACCCGACGATCAGCGTCGGATCACGCGCCAGCGCGTCCCAGTCGATCCGATCCAGGATGCGCGTGATCCCATACCCACCACGGGCGATCCAGATCGCCCGGACGGCCGGGTCGGCGATCGCACCGTTGAGGTCCGATGTGCGCTGGTCGTCCGAACCGGCGAGGTGCCCACGCGAGTGACGAACGTGGACGCCTTCGACGACGTCCAGGCCCCACGACGCGAGCAGTGCGATGCCGCGATCGAGCAGGCCGTGGTCGAGCACCGGCCCGCATGGGCTGACGACCGCCACGCGATCGCCCGCGCGCACCGCATGCGGCACCGTCGGTGTGAGCGGAGCGACGGTGGCGGGGTGGTCGTGGTCGCCGCGGGGCACGCTACCGACCTAGGAGGCGACGGCTTCGGGGCCGAGGACCTCCGACAGCTCCGCGAACAGGCCCGGATTGCGGCTGACGCTGTAGTCGGCCGGCAACCGCAACGTGGTCGGGTTCGCGTGTGGCTGCAGCCCCAGCTGCAGGTGCACCGGCACCGGACCCGGGTGGTCCGCGAGGATCGACCGCAGACGGCTGACGACCGTGTCCGTGCACTGCTGGGGCGCGACCTGGAGCACGAGGGGCCGGCCGTCGACGTCGGATGTGTCGGGCGCGACGACGTCGAGCGCGATGATCTTGGGTGGGTCGGCGTTGTCCAGTCGGCCCGTGACCCGCAGCAGCGCGTCGTCGGTCAGCAGATCCGCCGCGGCCTGGTACACACTGGGGAAGAAGATGCAGTCGATGCTGCCGCGCAGGTCCTCGAGCGTGCCCACGACGTACGGCTCGCCCTTGCGGGTGAACTTCTTGGCGAGCCCCGTCAGGATGCCGGCCACCTTGACGTCGTCGCGGCCGCCCCCCGACTCGACGAGCTCGCCGATCGAGACCGACGACAGCTCTGCCAGGAGGCGCTCCATGCCCAGCAGCGGATGGTCGGAGACGTACAGCCCGAGCATCTCGCGCTCGTGCGCGAGCTTCTCGCGGCGCTCGAACTCGATGTCGGCGATCACCACGCCGTCGAGCAGCGACACGTCGTCGGCGGCGTCGCCAGCCGAGTCGAACAGCGAGAACTGGCCCTCCGCCTCTGCCCGCTTGCGGGCGATGGCTTCCTCGGCGATCGGCTCGAACGACAGCAGCAGGCCCTTGCGCGGGTGGCCGAGCGACTCGAAGGCGCCGGCCTTGATCAGCGACTCGAGCGTCCGGCGGTTCAGGCACCCGACGTCGACCTTGGCGCAGAAGTCGGCGAAGCTGGTGAACACGCCGCTGCGCCGCCGGGCGTCGATGATCGCCTCGACGACCTGCCCGCCGACGTTGCGCACCGCCGACAGGCCGAACCGGATCCTGCCGTCGGCCGGAGCGAAGTCGAGCTTGCTGGCGTTGACGTCGGGCTGCAGGACGTCGATGCCCATCAACCGGCACGTGTGCAGGTACAGCGGCAGACGGTCCTTGTTGCCCTTGACCGAGGTCAGGAGCGCCGCCATGTACTCGACCGGATAGTTGGCCTTCAGCCAGGCCGTCTGGTAGCTGACCAGCCCGTACCCGGCCGAGTGCGACTTGTTGAACGCGTAGTCGGCGAAGCCCTCGATGAGGTCCCACAGCTTGGTCCCGAACGACTCGTCGTAGCCGCTGGAGACGATGCCAGACAGGAACTTGGCCTTCTGCGCCTCCATCTCGGAGCGCTTCTTCTTGCCGATCGCACGCCGCAGCATGTCGGCCTCACCGAGCGAGAACCCGGCGACCTTCTGCGCGATCTGCAGCACCTGCTCCTGGTACACCAGGATCCCGTAGGTGTTGTCGAGGAACTCTCCGAGGTCCTCGTGCAGCAGTGACACCTTCGACAGGCCATGCTTGCGCCTGGCGTACTCGGTGTGCAGCTCGGCCCTCATCGGGCCCGGCCGGTAGAGCGCGAGCAGGGCGACGATGTCGTCGAAGCGGTCCGGCTTGAGCTGGCGCACCAGCGCCTTCATGCCGGCGGAGTCGAGCTGGAAGACGCCGTCGGAGTCGCCCTCCGACAGCATCTTGTACGTGCGGTCGTCGTCGAGCGGGACGTCCTCGATCTCGATGCGCTCGCCGGTCGTGGCTTCGATGTGGTCCAGCGCGTCGGAGATGACGGTCAGGTTGCGCAGCCCGAGGAAGTCCATCTTGAGCAGGCCGATGGCCTCGACCATGCCTCCGTCGTACTGGGTGACGATCTCGCCGTCGGCCTCGACGCGCAGCACCGGGGCATGGTTGGTGATCGGCTCGGCGCCGATCACGACGCCGGCGGCGTGGATCGAGTGCTGACGCCGCAGCCCCTCGAGGCTCGCCGCCGTGTCGAGCACCTGCTTGGCGTCGGGCTCGGTCTCCCACGCCTCGCGCAGCTCCGCCGACAGCTCGCGCGCCTGGTCCAGGGGGTACTCGCGACCCATGACGGCCGGCGGCAGCATCTTGGTCAGCCGTTCCCCGAAGCCGTAGGGGTGGCCGAGCACCCGGGCCGCGTCCTTGATGGCCTGCTTGGCCTTGATGGTCGAGAAGGTGATGATCTGCGCGACGTGATCGGCGCCGTAACGCTCCGTGACGTAGCGGATCATCTCGCCGCGCCGGCGCTCGTCGAAGTCGATGTCGATGTCGGGCATCGACACGCGGTGCGGGTTGAGGAAGCGCTCGAAGATGAGCCCGTGCTCGATGGGATCGAGGTCGGTGATCCCCATGCAGTACGAGACGGCGCACCCGGCCGCCGACCCCCGGCCCGGGCCGACCCGGATGCCCACGTCGCGGGCGTGGTTGCAGAAGTCCGCCACGATCAGGAAGTAGGCGGGGTAGCCCATCTGCTCGATGACGCCGAGCTCGTGCTCGAGCCGCTCCACCACGTCCGGCCGCAGCGTGCCGTCCCCGGTGGTCCCGTACCGCTGCCTGGCGCCCGCGAACACCTGTTCGCGCAGCACATCGGCCTCGGTCCGACCCGCCGGTACCGCGAACCGCGGGAGGTGATGCGTGCCGAAGTCGACCTCGAGCTCACAGCGCTCGGCGATCTCGACGGTGTTGCGCCACGTTTCCGGGTGGTCCGGGAACAGCGCCCGCATCTCGTCGGCCGTCTTGACATAGTGCTGATCGCCGTGGAACTTGAAGCGGTCGGTGTCGGACTTGAGCGACCCCGTCTGGATGCACAGCAGCGCGTCATGCGCGTCGTGGTCCGCACGCGTGGTGTAGTGGCTGTCGTTGGTGGCCACGAGGCCGACGCCCAGGTCGCGGGCGATGTGGATCAGCTCGGGGTTGGTCCGGCGCTGCCCGTCGATCCCGTGGTCCTGCAACTCGATGAAGTAGTTGTCGGCACCGAAGATGTCGCGGTGCGCCGCGGCGGCCGCCAGGGCGGCGTCACGGTCGCCGGACAACAGCAACTGGTTGACCTCGGATCCGAGGCATCCGGACAGGCAGACGAGCCCGTCGGCGTACTCGGCGAGCAGTTCCTTGTCGGCGCGCGGCTTGTACCAGTACCCCTCGAGGTAGGCGCGTGAGGACAGGCGCATCAGGTTGCGGTAGCCGACAGCGTCGGTCGCCAGCACGATGAGGTGGTAGTACGGCTCGACCTTGCCACTGCGTCCGCCGCCGGAGAACATCGTCTCGTCTCCAGCCGGGCCACGGGTGCCCTTGGTGAAGCGGCTGCCGGGCGCCATGTACAGCTCGCAGCCGATGATCGGCTTGACGCCGTGGCGCAGACCGGCCTTGTAGAAGTCCAGCGCTCCGAACATCTGGCCGTGGTCGGTCATCGCCATCGCCGGCATGGCCTGCCGGGCGGCTGTCCGCATGAGGTCGTCGACACGGCTGGCACCGTCGAGCATCGAGTACTCGGTGTGGGTGTGCAGGTGGACGAACGAGTCGCTCACGCTCCTCCTCGCGTCGTTGCGCTGTAGCTCTCGGACGCCGCGCCGACGTCCCACCGCCGGTGCTGCACGGGACCGCCGGCGCGCTCCGCCGCGCGACGGCGGGACGGCCCACCGTGGCGCGTTGTCGGGCCCGGCGAACGACACCCGTGTGAGCCGGAACGCTAGCACATCGGTGGTGCGATGCAGCGATTGCCGGGACGACTCACGCGGCCCCGTCGAGCCGCGCGACGGCGCGCCGCAGATCGTCGGGCAGGTCCTCTATCAGGTGCACCGTGCGGCCGGTCACGGGGTGGACGAAGCCGAGCTCGACCGCGTGCAGCGCAGACCGCGTCAGCCCGAGCGCGGCGGCACGTGCGGACGACGCCCCGTACACGACGTCGGCGCAGACGGGGTGGCCCACCGCCGCGAGGTGGACGCGCACCTGGTGCGTCCGCCCGGTCTCCAGACGCACGCGGACGCTGCTCGCGTCCGACCACGACCGCTCGACCTCGTAGTGGCTGATGGCCGGACGGCCGTCCGTCGCGGTCCAGAACCGCGTGCGGTCTCCCGGGTGCCTGGCGATCGGCGCGTCGATCATCGCCCGGTGGTGCGCCGGGACCCCGTCGACCAGTGCCCAGTAGCGCCGGGTGACGCTGCGGTCGTCGAACTGGTTGCGCAGCCCCGACAGGGCGTCCGCCGTCTTCGCCACGACGAGCAGGCCGGACGTGCCGCGGTCGAGGCGATGGACGATGCCGGGGCGGGCGGGGTCGTCGGCGGGCGCGAGCGCCCTGCCCATCGCGCGCAACGCGTCGACGAGCGTGCCGTCGCGCACGCCGGCGCCCGCATGGACCACCATGCCGGCCGGCTTGGCGACGACCAGCAGGTCGTCGTCCTCGTGGCGGACCGGCACGGGCGGCGGCGCGGTCGGGGCCTCCCCGGGTGCCACCGCGATCTCGATGCGCTCGCCACCGCGCACGCGGTACGACTTCGCGACGACCTCGCCGTCCACCGTGACGTCCCCGCGGTCCAGTCGCGCGGCGGCCCGTGCACGCGACTCGTCGAGCAGCGTCGCCAGGACCCGATCGATGCGGCCGCCGCCGGCGGCGGGCGGCACCGTCAGCGACGCCTGCATCAGCGGCGGGGCGTCGACGTGTCCGGTCGCACCGACGGACGACGCGGTGTCGTCGCAGCCTGCCGCCGCTCCTCGCGTTCGGCGAGCAGCAGCAGCAGCCCCAGCAGGATCGCGCCGCACACGATGGCCGAGTCCGCGATGTTGAACACCGGGAACCAGCGCAGATCGAAGAAGTCAACAACGTGACCGGCGGGGAACCCCGGATCCCGCGCGATGCGGTCGATCGCGTTGCCCAGGGCTCCACCGGTCAGCAGGCCGTACCCGGCGGCGAGCGACAGCCGGTCGGTGGTCGGCAGCGTGCGCACGATCATCGTGAGCACGACGATCGCCACCAGCAGGAACATGCCGGGAAAACCGGGGATGTCGAACGCCGCGTTGGGGTTTCGGATCAGCCGCAGGTCCATGAACCCCAGATCGACCACCCGGTCGGACAGCTCGGCGACGGCCAGCCCCTTGGTCGCCTGGTCACACACCAGCACGGCGAGCGCGACGGCCGACCACACGACCCACACCAGCCGCCCCGGCAACGCACGCCGCGGCACGGCCGCCACCGACGCCCCGTCCGGCGTCGCACCGGCATCCGGGCCGGCGCGCCTTTGGGTCGCGTCGACCGGTGTGGCCGCGCGCGCAGCGGCGTCGGCGGATCGGGTCGGCGCGCCGATGGCGGGACGGTCGGCCCGTGGCGACACGTCCGTCGCCGCATCGTCACCCGGACCAACCGGGGGGTGCTGTGTCACGAGCCGTTCCGCCTGTCGCCACTGCCGCCTGCGTGGCCACCGTACGCGTTCGGACGCGACCGTGTCATCGGCGCTCATCGCAGTGCGGCGGCGACCTGGGCGACCGTACGCCCGAGGATGCGCACGACCTTGACGCGGGCCGTCGCACCGGAGACGACGGTCACCGCCGACGGTGCGACGCCGACGACATCGGCGACCGACCGGCACAGCGCTGCATTGGCGCGTCCACCGGTGGCCGGCGCACGCACGCTCCAGGAGAGCACCACACGGTCAGGTCCGCCGTGCGACGCGGGCACGGCTCGAACAGCTCCCCGGCCCTCGTCGCGCGCGCCGGGCCGCACCCGTACGGCGAGAAGCACGTCGTCGCCGTCGACGCGGCACGCGGCGTCGACGGTGCTCACGATCTCGTCATCCACAACGGTCGGGGGGGTGGGTCAGGATCCGCCGGACCACCGCCGCGAGGGTATATCGTGACGGCCGTCTACGACATTGGTCCGGTGCACCGTGGACGCCGCCGCAGTTGGCGCGTACGTCGCGGGCTGCGACGGGGACGCCACGGACCGCCCGGCCGGCTGGAGGTGGTCCGCACGCCCCCGACCTCAGACAGCGCCAGCGGTAGGTCACATGACCCGACCTCAGACAGCGCCAGCGGTAGGTCACGTGACCTGATCGCATGCAGCGGTGAGCTCGCCCGGCAAGGTGTGCGCCCGTCATCGGACGGGTCGGGGGCGGGTGCGCGTGAGGCCGAGGCGGCCGTGCGCACCCGCTGGCGTGAGCGCAGGCTGCGAGGGCGACCCGATCCGCCGCGCGACCCGGACGCGAAGACGTTGGTCGTCCACGCGATGCCCCCGGCGGCCGGGAGCGACGCCGACACCGTCGACACAGCTGTGCTGATCGCCACGGACGTGGTGGCCCGGCACGGCGCCATGGATGGCGCGCGCATCGAGCACGCCGCCGCGCGCCACCGGTCCGGGGCCACCGACGAACTCGGACGTCGGCTGGCCTGTGACGACGACGACATCGTGCACTACGACCTCGCGCGGGCGTCGTACATCGACTCCGCGTGGTGGGCGGTCGATCAACTCTGGCACGCGGGACTGCTGTACGAGCGTCGTGCCACCGCTGGCACCTGCGACCACGACGGGCACCCGCAGGTTCCGACCGTGAAGACCGGGCGGGCCGTCGTGCGGTTCCCCGTCACGGGTGACGGCGCGCTGCGGACGGCCGGGGCGTCATTGCTGGTGACGGCGGAGGCGGACGCGCTGCCCGCGACGACGGCGGTCGCGTTGACCCCCGGCGTCGACAGGGTGCTGGCGCAGGCCGTCGACGACGCCTACCCCGTCGTGGTCGCCCGCACCGCTGTGCCGGCCGTGCTGGGCGATGGCGCGACCGTGCACCGCGACGTGGCCGTTGAGGAACTGCTCGCGGTGACGTGCCGCCATCCGTTGGACGGCGGCACCGGCCCGGTCACGGTCGTGCCTGCGCCACGGTCCGATGCCAACGCCGGCACCGGCGCCCATCCGGTGCCGTCCGTCGCCGAGGACGGTCCGGCGGCGGCACAGGATCGTGCGGACGGCAGCGCACGCGCCGATCGGTCGGACGAACTGCTGGCCGAACTGCGCGAGCGGGGTCTGCTGCTCGGGACCGGGCACGAGGATGACGACGCGACAGCGCCCACGGGCACGCCGACGACGTGCGCGCAGTGGGTGCTCGCCACGTCCCGGTGGCGGGCACAGCTGCACGAGGAGCACGGCCGCGTCTCGCGCTGTGGCGCACGGCCGGTCAGCGCGTGGGCGCTCGGCGACGAGGACTGGGTGGTGACCGGCGCGGGTGGGCCGGGCCCGCCGCTGCCCCTGTGGCAGTGCGACCGTTGCGACGCGGTCACGCCGGTCGCCGGGCGGTCGGAGCTCGCGACGTTGACCGGCGAGGAACTGGTCGACGTCGACCCCACAGAGGACGTGGTCACGCGCGCGACCTTCACGTGCCCGTCCTGCGGGGAGGGCACCGCCCACCGGGTGCCGCTCACGCTGGACGCGCGGTTCCTCGCGGCGGTCATGCCGTTCGCGCGGTTCGGCTTCCCCGCGGTCCCGGGCAGCGATGGTCGCGTCGCACGTCGGCACCACGCCGACGTCGTCGTCGACGACCCCGACGCCGAGGCCGCCGACGCGACGTTGACCGTCGCCACCCTGCTGTGGGGTGCCGGTGGGCACGACGCCGTGCTGTGCGTCGAGGGCCCCGCCGACGTCACCGACGTGAGCGAGATGTGCGACCGTCACGACAGCGACGCCGTACGCTGGGCGGTCCTCGCCGCCGGTACACGCCCGGGCGACCATGACCTCGAGTCCTTGGCGTGCGTCGCCGGCCGCGACATCATCGAACCACTGCGTCGAGCGTGCGCGCTGGTGCGCACCGCGGCGGAGGAGGCCGGACTGCCGTCGGCGGATGCCGTGCGCGCGCCCACAGTGGACACCCGCGACGCATGGGACCGGTGGCTGCTGGCCGAGCTGTCGGCGACGGTGGACGAGGTGCGGTCGTGTCTGGCCGGCGCCGACCCCGGACGCGCCGTGGCCGACGTGCACCGCGCCGTGGCGTGGCTGGAAACCTGGCTCCGCCGCCGCGGTGTGCGCGCCCTCAGGGCGGCGTTCGACCCGGACGCCCTCGCCACGGCACACGAGTACCTCGTCACGCTCGCCGCGTTGCTGGCGCCGTTCATGCCCCTCGTGGCCGACGAGGTGTACGAGGCGCTGGTGCGGGCAGGGGACCCGGCCGCACCCGACAGCGTCCACCTCCTGCGCTTTCCGATCGCCGATCCGTGGGCACGCGATGACGATCTGCGGCAACGCATGCGCGCCCAGGTGCAGGCCGACCACGACCGCCCGGACAGCCGCGCGGGCGATGCACCTGCCGGCGCCGGCAGCGTCGCAGCGCGCGCCGAGCGGTCCGCGGTCGACCGACACCCACGATCGGACGCGCCCCGTCGTCCGGCCACCGTCAGATGAGACTGCGCCGGGTGGGAGCGATTGCGGCCGTCGCGACGGCCGTGGTGCTGTGGTGGCGCCTTCGACCGTCCTCATCCCCGCCGCCGGCACCGGGCGCAGAGCCGCATGTGGTCGCACGGCTGGCGGCATGGGCCCCTTCTCCGCCGACCTCACCGGTGTCACGTGCGGTCGCATACGGTTGGGCGGCTCCGCTGACGGCCGCGGGCCTCTTGCTCGGCGCGCTGTCACGGACACCGCCCCGCGTGCACGACGGTGTCGTCCGGTTCGACGACGCGCGGGGGCTCGGGGGCCGCATGCTGCGGTGGCGTGGCTTCGCCGCGGCGACGCTGGGCCATGTGATCATCGCCGCGGGCACCCCCGGCGAGCGTCTGCTGCGCCACGAGATCGTGCACGTGCGGCAGGCGGAGCGGTGGGGTCCGCTGTTCGTGCCGCTGTACCTCGCGGGCCTCTTGCGCTACGGCTACCGCCAGAACCCGTTCGAACGTGCCGCCTACGCTGCGGCCGACGGACCTGCCGCGGCGTGACCGTCCGTCACTCGACGGTGCGGATCCCGCCCGCAGCACGCGGGGGTGTCCACCCCGAACGCGGGGGCCGGGCACGGCGGACGCCCGCGGCCGCCACGATCAGCCCCACCAGCACCATGGCCACGCTGGACCACAGCAACGGCGCGCCCGACGGACCCATCGCGAGCCCGACCACGACCACGGTCGCGGCGACCAGCTCGATCGCCAGACCGGTCGCGATCACGCGGTGTCGCGGTTCTCGCCCTCGCTGGGCGACCGCGAGCCTGCGGTCGCACGCCGCGCGACGACGTCGTCACCTTCGACGTTCTGGCGGCCGTTCTGCGCGCTCCACACACCGTCGGGACGCGGCGACCACGAGCCGTTGCGCCCTTCCGCGCCGTCGTCGACCGGCTTGGCGTTCCACGCGGTCCGGCGGGGCGCGGCCTCGTCGTCCCCGCTGCGCTGCGGCACAGGCGCCGGGGGTGCCTGGCGCCGTCGGGACGAACCGCTGTCGCTGTCACCTCCGGTCTCGGCGGGCAGCCGCTGCGGCTCCTCCACCGACAACGCGCCGAGGCGCTCGACCGACGAGGGGATCTCGGGCAGGTCGCCGACGCGGTCCAGCACGGCGAGCTGCTCCGCGATCGCGCTGCGGACCCGTTCGGTGTAGTCGTCGCGGAACGCCCGCAGGTGTGCGACAGCCCGGCGCACACGGTCAGCGCCATCGCGGGCCTCCCGCCACTCACGGTCGGCGGCCGACCGCGCGCTGGCCAGCAGCTCGTCGGCCCGGCGTCGCGCGTCGCTCACCACACGCTCGGCCTCGCTCTCGGCCTCGCTGACGACCCGGTCGGCCGTCTGCTCAGCCGCGATGAGAGTGCGCTTGAGCAGGCGCTCGGAGTCGAGCGTGCCGTTGCCGCCACCCGCGTTGCCGCCACCCGTGCGCTCGATCTCGCGCATGCGCTCGAGCGCACGGTCACGCTCGTCCTGCAGCGAAACAACACGGTCGGCGAGGCGCGACAGGTGCTCGTCGACCTCGTCCGGGTCATAGCCCCGGAACCGCTCCTTGAAGTCTCGCTGGATGTCTTGGGGTGACAGGCTCATCAGCACACCAAACGCTGCAGGATGACGATCGCGACGAACAACACGATAGGCGATACGTCAAGGGCCATCGCGCCCATCCTTATGCTTGGGATCACTCCGCGCAACGGAATCAACAATGGATCCGTGACGGCGCGCACGCCCCGGGCGATCGGTTGGACAGGCTCCGGTACGGAGGGTATCCAGGAAAGCACGATACGTATGATCAGCACGATGTAGTACACGTTCAGGACGAGGCACAGCAGTGCGAGGATCAGACCCACTGCACCTCCCGTCCCGTCACACGGCTACGCCTGGTTGAAGAACCCGCGCTCACTAAGCTTACGTCGTTCCTCCGTCGAGAACTCCACGCCCTGCGGTGTCAACAGGAACACACGGTCCCCTACCCGCTCGATGCGCCCGTCCAACCCGTAGATCAGACCCGACGCGAAGTCGAGCACGCGCTTGGCGACACTCTCGTTCGCTCCCGCCAGGTTCATGATCACGGGGATGTCGTTGCGGAACCTGTCACCGACCTCCTCCACCTCGTTGAACGTCATCGGTGCCGTGTAGTGCACGGTCGTGTGCGACACCGGGTGGGCGCGCTGAGACCGCTCGGCGCGCAGGTCGTCCAGCGCGCGCACGCGCGTGCCGGCGGCCGCGCCCGTGCGCGCCGTCGCCAGCCGCCGCACGTTCGTGTCGCCGGCCGGCTCGTCGATCGCGCGCGACGCCGTCGCGTCGATCTCGTCGGCGTACTCGTCCTCGTAGTCCTCAGCCAGACCGAGCCAAACCATCGCGTTGCGCAGCATCGTCGCCATGATCCTCTCGCCTTCCCTTCCTCACTGGTTGCTCGGCCGCGCACCGAAGACATCGGTGCCGACGCGGACGATCGTCGCCCCGTGGGCCACCGCGATCTCGAGATCGCCGGACATGCCCATCGAGAGCTCGACGACCCCGGGATGCGTCGCCGCGATGCGGTCCCGCAGCTCGCGGAGCCGGTCGAAGACGATTGCCGGATCTACGTCGAGCGGCGGGATCGCCATCAGCCCGACGGCCGCCAGGCCATCGGTCCGGGCGACCGCCTCCGCGAGCGACGGCAGCGCGTCCGGCGCACACCCTCCCTTGCGCTGCTCCCCGGTGACGTTGACCTGCAGCAGGACGTCCTGGTGCCCGCCGGACGCGTACAGGTGATCGCCGATCGCCGTGACCAGGCGCCTGCGGTCGACGGAGTGGATCAGCTCCACGCGACCGACCACCAGTGGCACCTTGTTGCGTTGGAGCCGTCCGACGAAGTGCCAGCGCAGCGACGCCGCCCGGGCGTCGGCCAACTTGGCGTCCAGTTCCTGCGCACGGCTCTCGCCGAACTCCTCCTGCCCCGCCGCGTGCGCCGCCAGGACGCGCTCGAGCGGGTGGAGCTTGCTGACCGCCACGAGTCGGACGTCGGCCGGGTCGCGGTCGACCGAGCGTGCCGCGGCTGCGATGCGCCGGCGCACGGCGGCGAGCCGCATCGCGACCGTCGACGGCTCCGGCCCACCCCGATCCGGTGCATCCGGCGTCATGCATGCCGCCGCCCACGCACGATGACGCCGGCCTGTCGACCCACGCCGGGTTCCCGACGGTGGCTGAACCACTGCTCGGCCGTGCACCGGGTGCAGCCACCGACGCGGGTGACGTCCGAGATGCCGAGCGCCGCGAGCCGGGCGGCCACTGCGGCGGGCAGGTCGATCGCCGTGGTGTTCCACGTCGTCGTTCCGCGCGCCTCGGGGATGTCCGCGGCGACCCGGTCGGCCAGGTCGGGCTCGACCTCGTAGCAGCACCGCCCGATCGCCGGGCCGATGACGGCGGTCACCCGCGCCGGCACCGCCGGTGTCATGGCCTTGACCGCCGCGTCGACGACACCGGCGACCAGGCCACCACGACCTGCGTGCACCGCGGCGACCGCGTGTCCCGGATCGGCCAGGAGCACCGGCACGCAGTCGGCGACCTGCACCACCAGCGCGACCCCGGGCGCCGTCGCCACCAGTGCATCGACCGCCGGCACGCCGTCGTCGTGCACGTCGAGGCCGCGCCCGCGATCGTCTGCATCCACCACGGCGACGTCGCCGCCGTGGACCTGTTGCATGAACACCAGGTCGGACCGCTCGGCGCCGACCGCGGCCGCCAGCTTCGCGCGGGCGGCGTCGTCGGGGGCGCCGACAGCCAACGACACGTTGCCGTCCGCGGCGGAGGAGAAGGCGTAACGGATCGACGGATCCGTCACGACAGCTCCGGTCACCGTGGATGGCATCGGCCCCAACGCCTTCGCTCAGCGCTTCAGGAAGCTCGGGATGTCGAGGTCGTCGTCGGCGTCCATCACGATCGGCGGCCGCGACCGGGGCCGCGCCGCGTGATCGCCGTTCGTACCGTTGACGGCGTTCGACCTGGTGCCGTTGTCGGCCCGCGCGGAGTCCGCGGGCACGCGGTCGGAATCGCGCGCGCGGTCCGCCCTCGGCTCGTCCATCGACGCGCGGTCCTCGCGCTCGGCGACCCGGACCGGCCGCACCGCCGACCTGCCCGCGCCGCCGTCACG
Organism: Euzebyales bacterium; assembly: GCA_036374135.1. Lineage (NCBI taxonomy): Bacteria > Bacillati > Actinomycetota > Nitriliruptoria > Euzebyales > Euzebyales bacterium. The sequence continues at coordinate 83,422 of DASUUK010000015.1, read as the reverse complement.
GGCGAACCCCGCGGCGATCACCGTGACCTTGACCTCGTCACCGAGCGCGTCGTCGATGACGGTGCCGAAGATGATGTTGGCGTCCTCGTCCGCGGCGTCGGCTATGATCTCGGCCGCCTCGTTGACCTCGTGGAGGCCGAGGTCGCTGCCCCCGGCGATCGTGAGCAGCACGCCCTGGGCGCCCTCGATCGACGCCTCCAGCAACGGCGAGCTGACCGCCATCCGCGCCGCCTCGGTCGCGCGATGGTCACCACGCGCCTGACCGATCCCCATCAGCGCGCTGCCGGCATCGGACATGATCGCCTTGACGTCGGCGAAGTCGGTGTTGATCAGCCCCGGCGTGGTGATGAGGTCGGTGATGCCGGCGACGCCCTGGAGCAACACGTCGTCGGCCAGCCGGAACGCCTGCAGCATGGTCGTCTGCGCGTCGGAGATCTCCAGCAGACGGTCGTTGGGGATGACGATCAACGTGTCGACGGCCTCGCGGAGGTCGTCGATGCCCTGCTCGGCCTGCGTGCTGCGGCGGCGGCCCTCGAATGCGAACGGTCGCGTGACGACACCGATCGTCAACGCGCCGACGCTCCGCGCGACCTCTGCGACCACCGGGGCGCCGCCGGTGCCCGTGCCGCCACCCTCACCCGCCGTGACGAAGACCATGTCGGCACCCTTGAGCACCTCCTCGAGATCGTCGCGGTGCTCCTCCGCGGCCTTGCGTCCGATCTCGGGATCGCTGCCAGCGCCCAGTCCCCTGGTCAGGTCCCGACCGACGTCGAGCTTGACGTCGGCGTCCGACATCAGCAGCGCCTGCGCGTCGGTGTTGATGGCGATGAACTCGACGCCCTTGAGGCCTGCTTCGATCATGCGGTTGACCGCGTTGACGCCGCCGCCGCCGATGCCGACGACCTTGATCACCGCGAGGTAGTTCTGAGGTGCCGCCACAGCAGCTCCTTCCGGTCCTGTCAGGAGGACGGGCCGGGCCCGCTCCGGGTGCTCGGCCCGGCGCCGATGCTCGTGCTCGTCCCTGTGCGCAACGCTCACCCTGAAGTAAAGGGTTACAGTTATGTCAACCTATCGATTGGCCGAGACCATACGTAAGCACCTCCCCCAGTTCAAGGATCTCCGACGCCGAATCACGCTGTTGGAACCACAACGGGGTTGGCGGGCGCGCGCACGTCCAGGCCACCGCCCCCTGCGACCGCCTGCGGCAGCAGCGCGCGGATGACCTCAACCTTCAGCGCGAGGTCGTCCGCGTCGCCGAACCGCACCCGCACGCTCGCCGCCTGCGGACGCGAGCCGTCCTGCTGCTGCCCCGCCGGCACGCGCAGCCGCAGCACCAGCCCGTGCACGTCCGACACCTCGTACGTGGTCACCTGCTCACGGAGCCAGCGGGGCAGGTTCGTGTGCACCTCGACCGCGTCATGCACCACGGGCTGCTCGATCTGCTTCCCGGGCTCGGGCAGGCTGGCGTCGGGCAGGTCGAGCACAGGCGCGCCGCTGACCCGCCCCCCGTCGACCAGGACGGATTCGTCGTCGATCTTCCAGGAGGCACCGTCGGTCTCGACGGTGAGCAGCGGCACGCGTGGCGTGACGTCGATCGCGACGGTCGACGGCGGTACGCGCCGCACGACGGCCGTGGCCACCCACGGCAGGGCCTCGACACGCGCGCGGGCGTCGTCGAGCGGGGCGGTCAGCAGGTGCTGACCACGCTCCAGCGCCGCCGTGCGCGCGACGACCGCCACGCGTCCGCCATCGACGCCATCGACGCGCACGGCAACGATGTCGAACAACGACGAGCGCAACGCCACGGCCACCCCGGCCGCCAGCAGCAGCAGCACGAACAGCGTCACCGTGCGCCGCTGCCGCCGCCGCACCGCGTCGGCACGCACCCGTGCACGACGCGCGCGGATGCGGGCGTCCATGCGGCCGTTGCGGGTCGAGGTGGTCACATCGGCACCGCTCGCCTGTCCTGGCCGGCGGTGTCGTCGTCGAACCCGGCGAGGACGACCTCGGTGTGCAGGCGCACGCCGCTCGTGTCGAGCACGGCCTGCTGCGCCGACCGGATGAGCTGGTGGACGTCGGCCGCGCGCGCCTCCGGTTTCACCGTGATGAAGTTGGCGTGTCGTGCGCTGATCTGTGCACCGCCGGCCCGGTGCCCTTTCATGCCCGCAGCCTCGATCAGGCGCCCGGCGGAGTCGTCGGGGGGGTTGCGGAACACGCTGCCACAGCTCGGTTCGTTGATCGGCTGGTTGTCCCGTCGCCACTGCCGCATCTCGGCCATGTCGGCGGCGAGCTCATCGGCGTCGGCTGTTTCGAGCTGCAACTCGACGCCGGTCACGATGGCGTCGTCGGCGAGCTCGCTGTGCCGGTAGGAGAATCCCAGGCGGTCGGACGGCCAGCGCTCGGTCGTCTGGTCGCCCATCCGCACGACGTCGGCCCAAACCAGGACGTCACACATCTCACCGCCGTGCGCGCCGGCGTTCATCCGCACCGCTCCCCCCACCGTGCCGGGGATCGCCACGCCGAACGCGAGGCCCGCCAGGCCCTCGCGGGCGACGCTACGCGCCAGCGCCGGCATCGGCTCGGCCGCGCCCGCCCGCACGACCGCACCGTCGACGGCGACGCCGCGGAACCCCCGGCCCAGCACGATGGCGACGCCGGGCCAGCCGGCATCCGACACGAGCAGGTTGCTGCCCCGTCCGATCACCATCCACGGCACCTCGAGCCGCCGGCAGGCCGCCGCTACCGCGATCAGGTCGGCGACCGTCTCGGCCCGCACGAGCGCACGCGTCGGACCACCCATGCGCAGGGTCGTGTACCCGGCGAGCGGGGCGTCGGCCGACACGCGCGCGGCGTCGATCTCCGCACGCAGCGCGGACAGCAGGCGGTCAGACACGGCCGCCCCGCAACCGCTCAAGCGCCACAGGGCCGACCTCGGTGATGTCCCCCGCGCCGAGCGTCAGCACGAGATCGCCTTCGACCACCAGCCCGAGCAGCCGGCCCGGAACGTCAGCGACCGACGGGATGTAGTGCACGTCGGCACCCGCGTCCGCGGCGGCGTCGGCGACGAGCCGTCCCGTCACCCCGGCGACCGGCTGCTCGCCGGCACCGTACACGTCGGTGACGATGACAAGATCCGCACCGGTCAGCGCGCCGCCCAGCTCGGTACCCAACGCCGCGGTCCGGCTGAAGCGGTGCGGCTGGAACACCGCGATGACGCGTCCGCCGGGTGCCGTCTGCCGCGCGGCCGCCAGGGTTGCCCGCAGCTCCGCCGGATGGTGCCCGTAGTCATCGACGAGCGTGACCCCGGCGGCAGAGCCGAGCCGCTCGAAGCGGCGGTTCGCGCCGGCGAACACCGCGAGCCCCCGCCGGATCGCGTCCCAATCGGCGCCGGCGTGCCTGCACGCCAGCGCCGCGGCGGTGGCGTTGGCCACGTTGTGGCGACCCGGGAGGGTGATCTCGAAGCGTCCGACGTCCTGGCCGTCGTGGACCAGTCCGAAGCGCCCACCCTCCGGATCCAGTGCGACCTCGACGATCCGCAGCGTCGCGTCGGGGTGCTCGCCGTAGGTCTCGACCGGTCCGCCGATCCGGTCGAGCACCCGTCGCACCCCGACGTCGTCGAGGCACACGACCGCGAGGCCGTCGGGGCCGCGCCGGCCCAGGAAGTCGAGGAACACGCGGTCCACTGCGTCGAGGTCCGCGAACTCGTCGTGGTGGTCGAGGTCGATGTTCGTGACGACGGCGACGTCCGGCGCGTACGCCAGGAAGGACGAGTCCGACTCGTCGGCCTCGGCGACGAACCACTGTCCCGTCCCGTGGTGGGCGCTGGTCCCCGCGTCGTGCAGCGTGCCGCCGATGGCGAACGACGGGTCGAGGCCGGCCGTCTGCAGGCCGACGGTCGCCATGGACGTGGTCGTCGTCTTGCCGTGCGTCCCCGCGATGAGCAGCTGGGAGTAGCCGGTCATCAGGGCCGCCAGCAGCTCCGCGCGGTGCAGGACGGGCAGGCCGAGCTCGCGCGCCCGCGCGAGCTCGGGGTTGGTGTCCGGGATCGCCGTCGAGGCCACGACCAGCTCCGCGCCGTCGACGAACTGCGCCTCGTGGCCGGTGAAGATCTGCGCCCCCATGGACCGCAGGGCGGTGACCGACCGGCCGGCGCGCAGGTCGCTGCCGGTCACCGGGTGCGACCGCTGCAGCAGGATCCACGCGAGCGCGCTCATGCCCGCACCGCCGATGCCGATCAGGTGCACCCGCATGCCAGCGCGCAGCTCGCCGTCGGTGCCCGCTCCGTGCGTCATGACCGTCTCCCATCCTTCGTGTCCGCGGGGCGCGTGTGGCGCGCGATCGACAGCAGCAGCCCCGCGCTGATCATCGTGACCACCAGAGACGTCCCTCCGAAGCTGACGAACGGCAGTGTGACGCCGGTGACCGGCAGCAGCCCGACGACGCTGCCCATGTTGATGGACGCCTGCAACAGGATGCCCGCGACCAGCCCGATCGCGAGCAGCCGGCCGAACGAGTCCGGCGCGCGCAGGGCGATGCGCACCCCGACCACCGCGATGACGACGTACAGGGCGAGCACCAGCAGCACGCCGACCAGGCCCAGCTCCTCTCCGATGATGGCGAAGATGAAGTCGGTGTGCGCGTTGGGCAGGTACAGCCACTTGCCGCGGCCGCCGCCGAGGCCGGTTCCCAGCCAGCCGCCGCTGCCCAGCGCGTAGTAGCCCTGGAGCGTCTGGTAACCGAACAGCGCCGCCGACGAGTTCGGATCGAGCCACGCGCCGAACCTGCCGACGCGGAAGTCCGCCGATGCGATGCCGACCGCCCCCAGGCCCAACCCGACGACGCCGCCCGCGAACAGCCAGCGCAGCGGGAGCCCGGCCACGTAGAGCATCGCCACTCCGATCGCGACGAGCAGCGCGGCGGTCTCCAGATCCGGTTCGAGCATGATCAGTGCGGCCACGACCGCCAGCAGCGGCACGACCGGCACGAGGAGCGCGCGCAGGTCCCCGGAGCGGACGCGGCCCCAGCGTCGCGCCAGCACGTCGGCGCAGAACAGTGGCACGGCGAGCTTCAGGAGCTCGGCGGGCTGGAAGACGAAGGGCTCGACGCCGAGCCAGCGCTGCGCGCCGGCGCGCTCGATGCCGAGTGGCGTCACGACCACGACCGCCAGGAGCAGCGCGACAGCGGTCGCGAAGGGGATGTAGGGGCGCCAACGGCGGTAGTCACGGACGGCGAGGGCGACGGTCGGCGGGATGCCCACCAGGCACCACAGCACCTGCTTGCGGAAGATGCCGAACGCGTCGCCCGCCAGCGCCGACTGCACGAACGACGCCGAGAACGTCATCAGCAGGCCGAGCAGGATGAGGACCACGACGGTGGCCGCGAGCACGCCGAACAGCATCGTGCTGTCCCCTGAGGCGGGTGGCAGCAGCAACGCGCGCAGGCGCCGGGAGGCCGGCGCGGGGGGCCGCGCCGCTGCGGTGCGGTCCGCCGCCGTCATGATCCGCTCCCCGGCGCCGCGGCGCCGACTCCCTCGACGGCCGCCCACGCCAGCTCGCGGAACCGGCTTCCACGTTCGGCGTAGTCAGCGAACTGATCCATGGAGGCACAGGCCGGCGCGAGGAGGACGACGTCACCGGGCTGCGCGCGGTCCGCGGCCAGCGCGACGGCGGTGTCGAGGTCGCCGGCCTCCACCGCCTCGGTCCCCTGCGCGCGTGCGAACCTGGCGAGGTCCGGTCCCGACGTGCCGATCGTGAGCGCGAGGCGCACACGTGACGCGACGTCGTCGGCGAGCGGTGCGAACGAGACGCCCTTCGCCAGACCACCCGCGATCCAGATGACCGAGCGGAACGTCCGCAGCGCCGCGGCGGCCGCGTGAGGGTTGGTCGCCTTCGAGTCGTTGACCCAGCGCACACCGTCGGCGTCGGCCACGGTCTCCAGCCGGTGGGCGCCGACGCGCGCGGCGGCGAGCGGGCGGGCCAGCGAGGCCGGCGTGGCGCCGGCCGCCACCGCTGCGGCTACCGCGGCGGCCGCGTTCGCGACGTTGTGAGGACCGGACACGCCAAGGGCGTCGACGGCGATCACCGGCGTCGGCTGCGCGCCCGTCAGCCGTTCCGCCAATGTGCCGTCGACCACGCCGACCGCGTCAGCCGGGGGGACGGCGAGCGTGAAGCCGGCGCGGGCGGCGGGTGGCGCGTGGCGTGACGCGACCGCGTTCGCACCGTCGTCGTCGAGGTTGACCACTGCCCAGTCGCTGCCGCGCAGTCCGGTGGCGCCAGCCCCGCGCTGGCCCCGCCAGACACGCGCCTTGGCCGCCCCGTAGGCGGTGCGGTCGCCGTGCCAGTCGAGGTGGTCGTCGGCGACGTTGAGCAGCACCCCGACGTCGGTCCGCAACGTGTGGGTGAAGTGCAGCTGGAAGCTTGACAGCTCGGCGACGACGGTGGGCGGGGGGTCGTCGACCAGCGCGGACAGGGGCCGGCCGATGTTGCCCACCGCCGGCACGCCGAGGCACGCGGCCAACAGTTCCGTGGTCGTGGTCTTGCCGTTGGTCCCGGTCACGGCCAGCACGCGCGTGCGGCCGTCGAGCAACCGCCAGGCCAGCTCCGGCTCGCTCCAGACGGCGACCCCGGCCGCGCCAGCGGCCGCCAGCACCGGCGTGGTCGGTGCGAGCCCCGGGCTGGCCACGACGATGTCGACGGCGCCCGTGCGCAGCGGCGTCTCCGGATCGTCGACGACGGTCACCGCGTCGTCCAGCGCCGCCCGCGCACGGGGCAGCGCCATGGGGGACGCGTCGTGCACGCCCACGTCGGCTCCCGCGTGGACGGCCGCCCGCGCGGCGGCGACGCCCGAGACCCCGAGCCCCGCCACGAGCACGCGCTGTCGGTCCAGCAACCCGCTCACCGGTGGCACCGCCCGCGCGGGCCGGCGGCCACGGTCGGCGCCGCGCAGTTCATCCGATGCCCCCGCCGGCCAGGAAGTCGTTGTAGAACAGCCCCAGACCGAACGCGACCGCCAGCCCCGCGACGATCCAGAACCGCACGATGATCGTCGTCTCGCGCCACCCGACCAGCTCGAAGTGGTGGTGCAACGGCGCCATCTTGAAGATCCGGCGCCCGAGCACGCGGTAGCTGAAGACCTGCGCGATGACGCTGATCGTCTCGACGACGAACAGCCCACCGATGATCACGAGCAGCAGCTCGGTCTCGGTCAGCACCGCCATGGCCGCGAGCATGCCACCGATGGCCAGCGATCCCGTGTCACCCATGAAGATCTTGGCCGGCGGACCGTTCCACCACAGGAAGCCGAGGGTCGCACCGAAGGTCGATGCGGCGGCGATCGCGATCGCGTTGGCGTGGATCGTGACGCCCGGCGGGTAGAACTCGGGGTGGCGGAACTGCCAGAACGCGATGACGACGTACGCCCCGAACACCAGCGCGCTCGTGCCGGCGGCGAGGCCGTCGAGGCCGTCGGTCAGGTTCACCGCGTTCGAGAAGCCTGAGAAGATCAGGAAGATGGCCACCGCGAACAGCGGACCGAAGTCGATGCCGGTCGCGCCGATGAACGACAGGTTCGTCGACGTCTCCGCGACGTACTCCGCGCCGTACGCGAAGATGATCGCGATGATCGCCTGGCCGATGAACTTCGCGGTCTTGTTCAGGCCGAGGCTGCGGTTGCGGCGCAGCTTGAGCAGGTCGTCGATGAACCCGACCGCGCCCATGCCCACCAGCACGCCCATGACGAGCAGACCGCCCGGTGACAACCGCGGGCCCAGCAGCATGGTGGCCACGAGGTAGGCGAGGACGGCCGCGAGGATGATCGCGGTCCCGCCCATCGTCGGCGTGCCGCGCTTCACGAAGTGCGTCCGCGGGCCGTCCTCGCGGATCAGCTGACCGTACCCGCGGGCGCGGAAGAAGCGGATGACGACCGGCGTGCCGATCAACGACATCACCAGCGCCAGGCTGGCGGCGAGCAGGATCGTCCTCACGCGCGGTGCCTCCCGGCCGCCGCATGGGTGCCGCGCAGCTCCGCGAAGCGTGCCACCACCCGTTCGAGACCGGCCGAACGGCTGGCCTTGACGAGCACGACGTCGTCGTCACCCACCTCCTCTGCGAGGATCCGCGCGGCCGCGTCGACGTCATCGACGGCCCAGCGGTGCTGGCGACCCCCGGGATCCGCGGTGGCAGCCCCGTCGATCATCGCCGCGGCCTCGTCCCCGACGGTGACCAGCGCGTCGACGCCGAGCTCCGCCACGACACCGCCCGCGCGGTGGTGCTCGTCGGCGCTCGTGGGACCGATCTCGGCCATCGTGCCCAGCACGGCCCAGCGGCGGCCCTGGGTCGGCAACGCACACAGTGTCCGCAGCGCAGCCTCGACGGACGTGGGGTTCGCGTTGTACGCGTCGTTGAGGACCGACACGTCGCCGACCGACTCGAGCTGCAGGCGCCAGCGCGACACCCGCGCGTCGGCCAGCCCGGCGATGGCCGCCGGCAGGTCGACGCCGGACGCGGTCGCGGCCGCCAGCGCGGCGAGCGCGTTGCCGACGTTGTGCATGCCGGGGACCGGCGCCGTCACGTCGTGCCGCCCGGCCGGGCTGTGCAGCACGAAGCGCGCACGGGCGTGACGGTCGAGCTCGATGTCGGTGGCCCGGAAGTCCGCCGACGGCGCGGTACCGAAGGTCACGACGGTCGCCACCGTGCGCCGCGCCATCGCCGCCACCCGCGCGTCGTCCGCGGCGAGCACGGCGACGCCGTCGGCGTCGAGCGCCTCGACGAGCTCACCCTTCGCGTCGGCGATCGCCTCGAGGCTGCCCAGCAGCTCGAGGTGGACGCCCGCGACCGACGTCACGATGCCCACGGTGGGTCGCAGCAGCGCAGCGAGCTGCGCGATCTGCCCAGGTCCACGCATGCCCAGCTCGCTGACCAGCACGTCGGTGTCGTTGGTCATGCGGCAGCAGGTCAGCGGCATCCCCAGCTCGTTGTTGAACGAGCCTTCGTTGGCCACCACGGTGCGGTCCCGCAGCGCGGCGGCGGTGAGATCCTTGGTCGTGGTCTTGCCATTTGATCCCGTGACGGCGACGACGTGCGGGTCGACGGCGTCACGGACCCACGTCCCGAGCGCCAACAGCGCGTCGGCGGGGTCGTCGACGACCACGGCCGTCGGGTCGGGGCTGAGATCGGCGACGCGGTCGGCCGCGACCAGCGCACCGGCGGCACCCGCCGCGAGCGCGGTGTCGACGAACCGGTGGCCGTCGGTGCGGGTTCCGGGCAGGGCGACGAACAGATCGCCCTCGGCGACCGCCCGGCTGTCGATCGTGACGCCGCGCACGACGGCGGTGTCCGCGCGCTCGTCGAGGAGCTCCCCGCCGACGATCTCGGCGAGCTCCGCCAGCGTGACGTCGATCATGTGGTGTGGTCCGTCGTCGCGGCGCGCAGAAGCTCGCGTGCGACGACGCGGTCGTCGAACGCGATCGTGCGGTCGGCGAGCTGCTGACCGGTCTCGTGGCCCTTGCCCGCGATCACGACCGCATCACCGGGTGCCGCGATCTCCAGGGCGGCGGCGATCGCGGCCCGTCGGTCCTGTTCGATCCGCCACCGGCCGCCCCTGACGCCGCGCGCACCCTCGACGACGGCGGCGAGGATCGCCGTAGGGTCCTCAGCGCGCGGGTTGTCGTTGGTGAAGATCACCTCGTCGGCGCCGGCGACCGCGGCCGCCCCCATGGCCGGACGCTTCTCGCGGTCGCGGTCGCCTCCGCACCCGACGGTCACGATGACCCGGCCCCCGGCGAGCTCGCGCGTCGCGGCGAGCACCCGCGCGAGCGAGTCCGGGGTGTGCGCGTAGTCGACGAGGACGGTGAACGGCTGGCCCTCGTCGATGCGCTCCATGCGTCCGGACACCGACCACGGCAGTCGCAGCGTCGCGGCGGCCTCGTCCACCGGGACACCGAGAGCGGACGTCGCCGCGAGCACCAGCAGCGCGTTGCTGACGTTGAACCGGCCCGGCAGGCCGACATCGAGGCGGTACGCGGTGCCGTGCACGACGACGTCGACCACCGACCCGGCCGGACCCGGCGCGATCCGGGTCGCCGTGACGTCTGCACCGGAGCCGGGGTCCAGCGAGACCGTGGTCACGTCGATCGTGGCCTCGACCGCGAGCCGGCGCCCCCAGTCATCGTCGATGTCGACGACGCCCGCGGCGCTGAACGCGGGCGTGAACAGCTGCGCCTTCGCGGCGTAGTACCGCTCCATCGAACCGTGGAAGTCGAGGTGGTCATGGGTCAGGTTCGTGAACACCGCGACGGCGAACCGGGTGCCGTTGACCCGCCCGAGCGCCAGGCCGTGACTGGAGACCTCCATCGCGACCGTCGTGACGCCCGCGTCACGCATGCGGTGGAAGAGCCGCTGCAGATCCGTCGACTCCGGCGTGGTGCGCACACCCGGCACCGTCTCGCCGGCGATGCGCGTCTCCACCGTGCCGATCAGCCCGGTCCGTCGTCCGGTGGCCGACAGCACACCGTCGAGCAACGTCGCGCACGTCGTCTTGCCGTTGGTGCCGGTCACGCCGACCACCTGCAGCGCGGCCGTAGGATCGCCGTGCACGGACGCCGCGACCACGCCGAGCTGCGACGCGACGTCGTCGACCAGGACCTGCGGGACGTCCAGGTCGAGCGCCCGCTCGACGAGCAGCGCCGCGGCGCCGCGGCCGACCGCGTCCGGCGCGAACTCGTGGCCGTCCGCGATGGCCCCCGGACGGCACGCGAACAACACCCCCGGGCCGGCGGCGCGGCTGTCGTGGGTCACGTCGACGATGGTGACACGGGTCGGGCAGGGGCCGACGGGGCGGCCGCCGGTCAGCACGACGACGTCGTCGAGCGGAGTGGGCACCACGGTCGGCCCGTGCGCGGGACCGCCGGCAGCGGCGGGGAACGGGGAGAGGTACGACACAGCCCGGGCGAGTTCGGAGGAGGGGGACGACGCGCAGGATACGCGGCTGTCCGGCGCCTGCCGGGCAGCCGCTGTCCCCGCTGGCCGGGTGCTGACTGCACCGCATGTCATCACGGTGAGGTCCACTCCGTATCACGCAGCGCAGTGGTCGGCGGCGCGATCACCGACGTCGTCATCACGTTCCTCCGATCTGCGTCAACGTCGCGGTCCTACACGTCAGGACCATCCGGGTCGAGGGCGTCAGGCTCACTGGGCGGGACGCGGCGGTGGCCGAGCGTGAATCGCATCAGCTCGCTGAACAGCGGCGCCGCCGTGGCACCGCCGTACTGGCCGCGCCGCGGTTCGTCCACCGACACGGCCACAACCACCTCCGGCCGGTCGGCGGGGGCGTAGCCGACGAAGCTGCTGATGTAGACGCCCGCGCGGTACCCGGGCGCACCCTCGCGGGGCTTCAGCGCCGTCCCGGTCTTGCCGGCGACCTCGTAGCCGGGGACTGCGGCGTTGGTGCCCGTACCGTCCGCGACCACGTCGGCCAGCATCTTCGACAGCCGCCGTGCCGTGCGGCTCGACACGACCCTCCGCCGCTCGGGCGGCGCGGCCGGCTGCAGCTCACCGTCGCTGCCGACCGTGCCGCGCACCAGCACCGGATCGACCGCCACGCCGCTGCGCGCAATCGTCGCATAGACCTGCGCGACCTGCAGCAGGCTCGCGGCGACGCCGTGACCGATCGCGATCGTCGGCAGACTGGTGCCCGACCAGCCGTCGACGTCGGCGAGCAGTCCGTCCGTCTCACCGGGGAACGCCAGCGCCGTCGCCCTCCCGTAGCCGAACCGGCGCAGGTAGGCGTGCAGGCGCTCCGGCCCCAGCCGCTGCGCGAGCTTGATGCTGCCGATGTTCGACGAGTCGCGCACGATCTCTGCGACGGTCGCCCTGCCGACCGCGTGCGAGTCCGTGAAGGTCTTGCCGCCGACGGTGTGAGTCGCGCCGATCTGCAGGCGCGTCCGCGGCCTGACGAGGCCCTCTTCCAGCGCGGCGGCGACGGTGACCGCCTTGTTGACGCTGCCCGGCTCGAACGCGTCGGTCACGGCCCTGTTGCGCCGTGCGTACTCGGACGCGGACCCGATCCGCTCGGCCTCGTAGGTCGGCAACGACGCCATCGCGAGGATCTCGCTGGTCTCCACATCGATCACGACCGCTGACGCACCCTTGGCCCGGTACGTCTTGACACCCGTGGCAAGCAACCGTTCGGTGGTCGCCTGCACCTCGCTGTCGAGGGTGAGCACGAGATCCGTTCCGGCCACGGGCAGCTCGCCGATGCGCGGTGCGGAGCTGATCTCCAGGCCCTGTGGCGCCCGCTGCGCCACCATCCGGCCGGGCATCCCGGCCAGCAGCGCGTCGTACTGCCGCTCGAGGCCGGACAGACCGACGTTGTCGGTGCCGGCGAACCCCACGATCTGCGCGGCCAACGGTCCGGCGGGGTAGGTCCGCCTCGGTTCGTCGAACACCTGGATGCCCACAAGGTCCAGCTCAGCGACCCGGTCCCCCAGCTCGTACGGCTGCTGCCGTGCGATGTAGACGAAGCCCCGATCCTGCCGCAGCTGGGCCTCGACCTCGTCCGTGGCGACCGGCAGCAGCCGGGACAGGCTCCTCGCGATCCCGGCCACGTCGACCTTGTCGCCGGCGTCGGCGATCTGGCGCGGGTTGGCGACGATCGTCGCCGTCGGAAGCGACAGTGCGAGCGGCTCGCCGGTGCGGTCATACACCTTGCCACGCTCGGCGGGCAGCTCGAGGTCGCGCTCGGTCTGACGGCGCGCCATCTCGCGGTACGCGGGCGCGGAGAGCACCTGGATGTCGACCAGCCGCCAGCCCAGCGCCAGCGTGATCACGAGGTACAGCGCCAGGGCCGTGCGCAGCCGCCGCGAGCTGCGTGCGTCACGCAACGCCGGGACGGCACGGCGGCGACCGTTCGCGCCTCGATCCCTCGCCGTCCGCGAGCCGGTCGTGCGCCGCTCCGTGGCTCCGCGGTCGGCGACGGAGCGCGTCCCCGACGGGTGGGACCCGACGGGCCGGCCGGCGCGCCCGCGCCGCGGCCCGCGCGTGCCCAGCGTCGTCACGGCTGCGTGGCCAGCACCTGCTTCACCTTGTCGGTGAAGTCCGTGTCGACCTGTCCGGAGACCACGGGATCGTGCAGGGCGAAGCGGCCACGGGCGTCGACGACGAGGAACTGCCGCCCGTTCGGTTCGACCATGCCGATCTCGTCCACCGCGTAACGGCGGATGCGCTCGGGCGACTCGAGCTCGGCAACCTCGGCGGTCAGGATCTCATAGCGCTGCTTGAGCTCGTCGACCTCGCCGGAGAGGCTGCGCACCTGCACGGCCGCCTCGGCGGTCTTGGCACCGACGCTCACGACCGCGAAGACGCCGATCGCAGCGATCACCAGCAGCACGAGCGCCAACCGCGACGACCGTGGGTTGGACATGACGACCTGTAGCGACGGACGCGTCGACGAGCGCTGACCGCGGATGAGGCGGAGTGGTGCGGCAGACATCAGTCGCCCTCCCACGGATCGGGCGCGATCATCTCGACCGCACGGAGCCTGGCGCTGCGCGCCCTGGGGTTGCGCGCGATCTCGGCGTCGTCCGGGCGGACGACACCGCGTGTCAACGCACGGGCCCATGCCCGCCGCCCGCAGCCGCACACGGGCAGGCCGGGCGGGCACACGCACGCGGTCACGGCGTCGGCGAAGACCCGCTTCGCGATGCGGTCCTCCAGCGAGTGGTAGCTCAACACCGCGATCCGGCCGCCGACGTCGGACGGCGTGACCGGTGCCGCGAGCTCCAGTGCCTGGGGAAGGGAGGCACGGAAGCGGTCGAGCTCGTCGTTCACCGCGATGCGCAGGGCCTGGAACGTGCGGGTGGCCGGATGGCGCGGGCCTCGACGCGCCGCCGCCGGCACCGCGTCGGACACCACCTCGGCGAGTGCCACCGTCGTGTGCAGCGGACGGCCGGCGACGATCGCGCGCGCGATGCGGCCCGCATGACGCTCCTCGCCGAGGTCGCGCAGCAGATCGCGCAGCTGGTCGACGGACGCGGTGTTCACGATGTCGGCGGCCGTGCGCCCCGTCGTCGGGTCCATGCGCATGTCGAGCGGCGCGTCCTGACGGAACGAGAACCCACGGGCCCCGCGGTCGAGCTGCAGCGACGAGACTCCCAGGTCGTACAGGACCGCCCGCACGGGTCCGTGGTCGTCCGTCAGCGGCGCGACGTGCTCGCCCAGCTCGTCGTACGTGTCGTGGATCAGGTGCGCGCGGGGTCTGAAGGCCGCCAGGCGGCGTCCAGCGAGCTCGAGCGCCTCAGGATCCCGGTCGAAGCCGACGAGCGTCACGTCGTCCGCGCTGGCGGCCAGCAGCGCCGTCGCGTGCCCACCCATCCCGATGGTGGTGTCGACGATGATCGCCGGACCGTCCCGGACGGCGAGCAGGCGGACCACGTCGGCGACGAGCACCGGCTCGTGCGCTGGCGCGTCCATCGGTGGCGTCACCTCACTTGTCGTCCCCGCCCCCCGGCTCGCTTCGCTCGCCCTCTCCCCGGGCTCGTGTGGTGTCCGCAGCCCGAGCATCTAGAACCCGCCCAGGTCGAAGGGGCTGTCGGTCTGGGCGAAGTCGGCCATTGCCTGGTCGCGGTAGGACTCCCACCGCGCGGTGTCCCACAGCTCGATCCTTGTGTCGGCACCCACCACAGTGACATCGCGATCGAGGTCGGCGTACTGGCGCAGGCGCGCCGGGATGGTCACACGACCCTGACGGTCCAGTTCGTCGGGGTGGGCCATCGACGTCATCATCCGGGCGAACATCCGCTCCCGGCGGTCCGTCGAACGCAGCCGACGCAGGCCGCTGATGACCCGTTCCCACTCCAGCGCGGGGTGGACGGTGATGCAGTTGTCCACGCCGACGGTCATGACGAGCCCTTCTCCGAGCTGGTCGCGGTAGGCAGCCGGGAAGATGACCCGTCCCTTGGGGTCCAGCGAGTGTTGGTACTCGCCGAGGAACATCCCGCCGTCGGTGGCCACTCCCCTGGTGCCTTCTGCTCTCCGGTGGCGCCGAGCGGTGCGGACCGCGTCGTCGGTTGCCGCCCGCCCCGTTCGGCGCGCCCCTGTCCTCCTGTATACCCCACATTGCTCCACTTTCCTCCACTTGTCAATGCACCCTCTCCACCAATCCATCGATTTCACGGACCCGTTCAGACAAGTGCGCAGGTCAGCGCGGTGGTGAGAAGTGGAGGACCTCTGCGTCCGATGCCCGGTCGGGCCCTCGACGACCGTGGTCGAGGGCCGGCGACCTGGCCATCAGGGCTTGTCCGGCGCCGGCGCTACGCCCGATGGGGCGCCTCGGACACTCGGAGTGGAGCGATGTGGAGCGTCCCGGATGGCGACGCGACCCATCCGGAGGCGGTGCCGGTCAGGTGACCGTGCCGCCGGGTGCCGTCCACCGTCGGACGCCGGCGGTCGCGCCGCAGGCTACGGCGCGATGACGTCGGACATGTAGGGCGCCCAGCGCGGATCGACCGTGCCGACGGCGACCACCAGCCAGAACGCGGCGCGGGGTGCATACGGGCGGCGCACGAGCGCCATGCCCGCCTCGTCGGGCGTGCGGTCCTTCTTCTGGGCGTTGCAGCGCTCGCAGGCGGCGACGACGTTCTCCCACACGTGCGGCCCCCCGCGACTGCGCGGCACGACGTGGTCCACGTTCTCCGCGGCGCGACCGCAGTACTGGCAGTGCCCGCCGTCACGAAGGAAGACGCCGCGTCGGCTGAGTGCCGCGCGGCGTCGATACGGGACGTGGACGTACCGGCGGAGCCGGACGACCGACGGCGCGGGTAACGCCGTACGCTCAGCGCGGAACTGCCCCTCGCCGGCGTGCAGCATGTCCGCCTTCTGGCTCAGCAGCAGCACGACCGCGCGCCGCGTCGACACGACGCACAGCGGCTCCATGCTGGCGTTGAGCACGAGTGCGTGGGACGACACCGTTCGCACGGCATGGGACGACGGTGCCGGTCCGGCCCCGTTGGCGCCGCCGGTCGTCCGCTGATGCCCCTGCAGTTGAGAGACGGCCACCGCCTGCGTGCTCCCAGGTAGGCGTCTGACACAGCCGCGCCACTGTACCAACGACGCTCCACCGGGACCGCCTGGTCACACCACCGGGAAGCCGGCGATCTCGTTGAGCGTGCTGCCCCAGATGAGGACGAGCGAAGCGACGGCGTCATCACGGTCGTGGTCCTCGCCGAGCACCGCCCAGCAGTAGGCGAAGTGCTCGACCATCGCGACCAGTGCGGACGCGACAGCCCGCGGCGGCGGCTGGTCGGCGCGGCCCGATGCCGCCACGACGGCGGCGACGTGCTCGGAGACGCGGTCGACGAACGCCGCCCGCGCGGCGAGGTAGCGCACCGAGATGCGTCGGTTCTCGCGCGCCGCCTCCAGCCAGGTCCGCAGGACCACACGGTCGCGCTGGTACACGTCGAGGAAGCCGCCGATGACGCGCTCCAGCGCACCGCGGACGTCGTCGGCCTTCCACGGCTCGCTGGCCAGCGCCATGAGGTCGCCCATGCTGGTGCGGATCAGGTCCTCCGCCAGCGCGACCTTGTTCTCGTAGTAGGTGTAGAACGTCCCATGGCTGACGCCGGCCTGCCGTGTGATGTCGGCGACGCGGGTCGCCTGCCACCCGTGGTCCTCGAACGCCGCGATCGCGGCGCGCCGCAGCCGGGCAGCCGTCGGCGCCGAGCGTCGCCCGTCGAGCGCGTCGTCGTCACCGCCGTCCGCAGCCGACGGGACGTCGGTGACGCCGCCCGGGTCGGGATCGGAGGGAACGCTCATCTCGACTGTCATGGTACCGATGCGCTCGGCCCCAGCGGCACCACGGGCGATCGGTTGACGTACGCAATCTTGGTGGCCGACGGACCGTTCCACGACGCGGGGGACGATACACTGCCGTACGGATCCCGCGCTGCCAGCGCAGGTGTGGCAGGGTCACCTACAGCACGAGGTCGGCTATTGACAACTGAGCGTTCCGCGGCGCTCGAGCCCGACGCGGTCGCACACGACTTCACACAGATCCGTCACAACGTCGAGCGCGTCTTCGAGGGCGATGACGAGACCGTGACGCTGGCGCTCGTGACGTTGCTGGCCGAGGGACACCTGCTGATCGAGGACGTCCCGGGCGTCGGCAAGACGCTCCTGGCCCGCGCCATCGCCCGGTCGATCTCCTGCAGCGTGCGGCGCATCCAGTTCACGCCCGACCTGCTGCCCAGCGACATCACAGGTGTGACGGTCTACAGCCAGCACCGCGACGACTTCGAGTTCAAGCCGGGGGCGGTGTTCGCCAACCTCGTGCTCGGCGACGAGATCAACCGTGCCGGGCCCAAGACGCAGTCCGCCCTGCTGGAGGCGATGCAGGAGCGAACGGTCACCGTCGACGGCGTCACCTACGAGCTGGCCGTGCCGTTCATGGTCATCGCCACCCAGAACCCGGTCGAGCTCGAGGGCACCTACCCCCTCCCCGAGGCCCAGCGGGACCGCTTCCTGATGCGGGTGTCGATCGGGTACCCCTCGGTCAACGAGGAGCTCGCGGTCCTCGACGAGCACAGCAGGGGCGACCGTCTGGGCGACCTGCCATCCGTCACCGACGCGCGGTCGATCGCCGCGATGATCTCGGCGTGCACCGAGGTCCACGCCGCGCCACCGGTGCGCCGGTACATCGTCGACCTCACCCGGGCCACGCGCGAGCATGGTGACATCACGCTCGGAGCGTCGCCACGCGCGTCGGTCGGCCTGCTCCGCGCATCCCGCGCGCTGGCGGCGACGGAGGGACGCGGCTACGTCACCGCCGACGACGTCAAGCGCCTTGCCCGACCGGTCCTGTCGCACCGGATGATCCTGTCGGCGGAGGCACAGCTGCACGACCGCACCGCCGGTGACGTCATCGAGAGCCTGCTGGGCTCGGTCCCGATCCCGTCCGGCTGATGTTGACCGCACGGGGCATCGCGCTGTGCGGCGTCGCCGTCGCAGCATGGGCCCTGGGGCGGTTCCTCGGCGTCGACGAGTTGTACGTCATCAGTGGCGCCATCGTCGCCCTCACCGCGCTCGCGATCGTCGCCACACGCGTCTCCAGTGCGCGCATCGCCGTCCGGCGCACCGCCGTCGCACGGCACGTCCATCGGGGCGAGCGCGTACCGGTCGAGGTCGCGTTGCGCAACGACGGCAGGCTGCCGGCATCGCTGCTGCTCGTCGAGGATCGGCGGCCGGACGGGATGGCCGGCGACGACGAGGCGGCGCGCTTCGTCGTGCGTGGCCTGCGGCCCCGTCGTGTCGCGGAGCTGCGCTGGCACGCGGTCGGGAGGCGGCGTGGCCGGTTCACCATCGGGCCGGTGCGCATCCGCCTGCGTGATCCCTTCGGGCTGGCGGAGCGGTCGCGTCGCTACCGCTCGACCAACGAGGTGATCGTGTTCCCCGCGGTCGAGCCGCTCACCGCCGGCGACGCACACGGGATGCGCCAGGGCGCGGACACGAGCCCGTCGCAACGGGCCTTCCATCGCGGCGACGAGTTCCACACGATGCGCGAGTACGTCGTCGGCGATGACCTGCGACACGTGCACTGGCCGTCGACGGCGCGCAGGGGCACGTTGATGATCCGCCAGCACGAGCTGCCGTGGCAGGCACGTGCGGTGGTGTACGTCGACGTCAGGATCGGTGTGCACGTGGGCGCAGGTGACCGATCGACCTTCGAACGCGCCGTGTCTGTGGCGGCCAGCGTGCTGACGCACCTGCGGCGCTGCCATTACCAGCTGCACCTGGTCACCGAGGGCGCGCCACGCACCGACGAGTTGGAGGGGCTCGACGCCTCCCTGGTCCGCCTGGCGGAGGTGACGCCGGGCAGGGAGCGGTCGCCGGTCACCGCGATGCGCGCTGTCGGCGACGCCGGTGAGGGCCTCCTGGTCGCCGTCGTGCGGCCACCGCGCCGCCCGACCGGCGCCGCAGGCGATGCCGACGACGGCGACGCCCACCTCGCCGACGATGCCGACCTCCGGGCGTTGCAGCAGGCCGGCCGGGGATACCGCACGCGCGTAGCCCTGATCGTGGCACACAACGACACCGACCGCTGCACGACCATGGCCCGACTGCTGCGCTTCGCAGGGTGGCAGGTCGCCGTGGCCGAGCCCGGCGTGGCGCTGGCCGAGGTGTGGCGGCGCGCGATGGTCGGCGCCGACATCGGCCGGCTGACAGGAGCGCGCAGATGACGACGCTGCTCGATCGTCCGGCCGGGGACCGACGGGCCCGGGCGCGCCCACGATCCACCCCGCCGTCCCGGTCCGTCGACCTCGCAGGCACCCTGCGGGTGGCCGCGCTCGTGTTCGCGGCGACCCTGCCGTTCGGACGCGTGTTCATCACCGGCGAGTGGTTCGCTCCGCTGGTGCTGGCGGGTCTCCTGCCGGTGGGGATCTCGCTGCTGGCCCGCCAACTGCGTCTGCGGTGGTGGTGGGGCGTAGGGCTGCAGGTGGTGGCGTGGCTGTGGTTCGCGGCCTTCACACTGCTGCCGTCCACGTTGTGGGCGGGGCTGCCGACAACGGAGTCCGTCCGCCTGGCCATCCGCGTGGGCGTCATCGCCGTCGAGCGCGTGGCCGTCCTGCCGGCCCCGGTCTATCCGGAGGTGCCGTTGCTCCTGCTCGGAGTCAGCGGTGTCTGGTGGGTCGCCGCGAGCATCGACGTGCTGGCGCTGCGCCTCGAGGCACCGGGCAAGGCGGTCGTGTGCGCCGCCACCCTGTGGATCGTGCCGCTGGCGATCGTGCCCGGCGGTGACGCGCCGTGGCTGCTGGCCGCCCCGTTGCTGCTGGCAGGGGCCGCCATGCTGCACGCGCAGGCGGAGCGCGACTTCGTCCGGTGGGGCCCGCAGGTCACGCCGGGCGGCCACCGGCAGCCCGTCACGACGCAGGCGGGACGGCAGTCGTCGGGCGCGGCGCTCGCGGTGTGTGCGCTGCTGGCCGGCGCGCTGCTGGCCGGCATGCTGCCCGGCTTCGGCGACCCACCCTGGTACGAGCTGCGCGCCCGGGCGACGACGACGCTGACCGACAACCCCATCGTGCAGCTCCGCGCCAACCTCGTCGCCACCGACCCGGGTGCGGTCCTGCAGGTGCGCTCACCGGAACCGGTGTACCTGCGGTCGACGGCCCTCGATGTCTACTCCGAGGCCGAGGTCTGGGAGACCTCCGGCATCGAGCCGCGGCCACTGCGCACCGGCGGGTACGTGCCCGGCGGGGTGTTCACGGCCAACACCAACCGGGTGCGCATCGAGGTCGTCGACGTGACCGACGGTGTCCTGGTTCCCACACCGATCGGGCCGACCCGGTTCGAACCGCCCGGCGAAATCACGCCGCGGTACGACCAGCGCACCTCGACGTTCACCTTCGGCGACGACCGGCTGCAGACCGGGCAGCGTTACGCCGTGGACGCCGGCCGCGCGCGCATCAACCCGGATGTGCTCATGTCGATGGACGCTCCCGCACCGCCGCACCTGACGGCGCTGCCGGACCCGGTACCGCCGGAGGTCAACGAGCTGGCGCGCCGGATCGTCGCGGACGCGGGCGCCGAGTCGCCGTTCCAGCAAGCGCTGGCGATCCAGAACGAGCTGCGGACGTGGGAGTACTCGCTCCAGCCTCCCGCCGGGCACAGCGGCGTCGCGATGCGCACGTTCCTCGAGCAGCGCGTGGGCTACTGCGAGCAGTTCGCCGGCACCATGGCGGTGATGCTGCGCACGCTCGGCATCCCGGCACGTGTCGCCGTCGGCTTCACGCCGGGCACCGTCGACCCAGACGATCCGACGCTGTGGACGGTGAGCTGGGCCAACGCCCACGCGTGGGTCGAGGTGCGATTCGGTGGCTCGTGGGTCGCGTTCGAACCCACGCCGCGGTCGGACGGCAACGTGCTGGTCCCCAGCGTGGCCGATCCGGTGCCGAGCCAGACGTTGCAGGCGCCGCAGCAGACGACGACCGACGGCAGCGGCGAATCGCCCAACTTCGACATCTTCGACGAACGCGAGGCGCTGCAGAACCAGGCTGCGCGCGAGGCGCAGGGTGGCACGGCCGGGCTCATCGGCGGCGGCGCGGGCCCGGTCACCCGCCTGGCGCGGCCGTCCCTGCTGCTGACGGTGGCTCTGACGACGCTCGCGGCGCTGGTGCTGCTCGTCCTGCTGGGCCGCAGGGCGGCGGATGCCACGAGCAGCCCGTCAGGACGCGTGCTGGCCGTCCGCGAACGCATCGGTCGGCTGGGTCGTGGCCTCGGAACGCCGGCGCCGTCGTGGGAGACCGATCACGAGTACCTGCAACGGTTGGCGCCCGACGACGACAACGCGCGCGAGCTCGCCGCGGCGGTGACGGTCGCCCGGTACGCCCCCAGCGTCGCCGATGACGTGGCGGTGCGTGCGGAGGAGGCGGGCGGCGCGCTGACGGCGCACCTGCTCGAGGGGCACGCCTGGTGGCGACGGGCCCTGATTCACGCGCGCGGCGACGCCGCTGCCGGATGGGAACGACTGCGACGCTGGCGGCGGCGCTAGAAGGACGCAGTCGGGCCGCCCGCCAGTCGGAACCGGCAAATGCGGCCTGAGCCGCGGGCGGTCAGGTCAGCGGTCGAGCTCGTCGCGGCGCCGCCGGTCCTGGAAGTAGCGGTCGAACCCCTCGCGCAGCTGCCCGCCGAGCTTGTTGGTCTGCTGCTGCCCGAGCTGCTTCAGGGTCTGTCCGCCGTACACCGCGGTCGCCAGCATGATGGCGAACCCGGCGACTCCGAACCAGAGGCTCTGGACGAAGAACAGCATCACGACGAACCCGAGCACGAACCCGGCGGCCGCGAGCTTGACCCTGCGTCTCGCCTCCGACGAGACCGTCTTCGTACCGACGGCCTTCGCGAGTTTCGGGTCATCCTCGCGCAACCGCGCTTCGATGTCGCTGAGGATCTGCCGCTCACGATCCGAGAGGGCCATCGCGTCTCCGTCGCTGTCATCGGTCACTACGTATTGTTGCCCACCACGCTGCCACATGCACCTGATTCCGCAGCGCGGATGCAAAAGTTGGTCAGGTGGAGCCGCTCCGCATGGTCGGAATCGACGCCATCCATGGTCCGTTCAGTGGGGTAGGTCGTCCCGGGACGGCGCACTGTTCGCGGCCCTCCCCCGGTCCAGCAGCGCACCCCTGATCAGCGCCGCCGGTCCGAACTGGGCGCGGACGGCATCGGCCACACGCTCCGCGTCGCTCCAGCGTCCACCGTCCAGCAGATCCAGCTGGACGCCGCGGTCGCCCTCGAGCAGCTGCGCGGCACCGACGCCGAGCAGGCGCACCGCCGCGGGCGGCGTCCAGGCGGTGGGCAGCAGCTCCATGACGGTGGCGTGGAGCGTGACCGCCTCGGCGGTCGCGACCGGCAACGTGCGCGACCGCGTACGGGTCGAGAAGTCGGCGTCGCGCACCTTGAGCGTCACGGTGCGGGCCCGCACCTCGGCGGCCCGCAGGCGTCTGGCGACGCGCTCGCTCAGCGCGAGGAGCGCGTGCCGCACCTCGGCGACGTCGACGAGGTCCACCGAGAACGTCTCCTCGGCACTGAGACCCTTCGCGGCGACGTCCGCCATGACGGTGCGTTCGTCCACACCGTGGGCGAGCTCGCGCAGCCTGTGCGCCGTCGCGACCCCGACCAGCCTGGCGATCGCGTGCTCCTCCACGGCACGCAGGTCGCTGACACGGTGGATCCCGGCCGCTGCGAGCTGTCGTGCGGTCTGCTCCCCCACGCCCGGCAGCTCGGCGATGTCGAGACCGACGAGGAACGCGTCGACGTCGCCACGCGCGAGGTGCAGCAGCCCGTCGGGCTTGGCGCGGCGGCTGCACAGCTTGGCGAGGAACTTGTTCGGCGCGACGCCGACGCTGGCCGGCAGGTGGAGCTCCTGGGCGATGCGGCGCCGCAGGCCGGCCGCGATGTCGACCGGGGCGCCGAACAGCCGGGCGCTGCCCGAGACGTCGAGGAACGCCTCGTCCAGCGCCAGCGGCTCGACCAGGGGCGTCACCGAGCGGAAGATGTCGGCCAGCGCGTCCGACGCCGCGCCGTATGCGTCGAAGCGCGGAGGGATGACGACCGCCGAAGGGCAGCGCCGCAGCGCCTGGCTGACCGGCATGGCCGACGTGACTCCGAACCGGCGGGCCTCGTATGACGCACTCGCGACGACACCGCGCCCACCGGTGCCGCCGACGATCACCGGTCGCCCGCGCAGCCGTGGGTCGTCGCGCACCTCGACCGACGCGTAGAACGCGTCCATGTCGACGTGCAGGATCGGCTCGGGCGGTCGTTCGTGGCGGTCACCCACGGACCGCATACTACGGTGGGGCGGCCCGCGAGGGGCCGATGGAAGGTCGCACGAGGATGGAACTGGTCTACCGCCCGGTGGTCGCGTTCGCGCGCACCGCGTTCGCGCTGATGGGGTGGCGTGTGCACACGTCCGGCATCGAGCACCTGCCCGCGACCGGGCCGGCCGTGCTGGCGTCCAACCACGTCGGCTACCTCGACTTCGCCTTCCTCGGGCGGGCGGCCCTGGAACGTGACCGACTGGTGCGGTTCATGGCCAAGCGGGAGGTCTTCGACCACCCGCTGGCGGGCCCCCTGATGCGTGGCATGCACCACCTGCCAGTGGACCGGTTCGGCGGCGCAGTCGCCGCCATCGACACGGCGGTCGACGCCTTGCGCGCCGGCCAGGTCGTCGGGCTGTTCCCCGAGGGCACGATCAGCCGATCCTTCGTGCCGGCGCGGCCCAAGACCGGTGCGGTCAGGATCGCGATGCGCGCTGCCGCTCCGCTCGTGCCGGCGGCGGTGTGGGGCAGCCAGCGCATCCTGACGAAGGGACGCGACCCCAACTGGCAGCGCAACGTGCCGATCGTGATCGCCTGCGGCGCGTCGATCCCGTACGACGCCGATGATGACCCGGCCGACGTCACCGACGAGCTGATCCGCCGCATCACCGGCCTGGCGAACGCGGCGGCCGCGGCCTATCCCGACCAGCCCGCCGACGACGACGACCGGTGGTGGCTCCCGGCCCACCTGGGGGGCACGGCACCGACGGTCGTCGAGGCCGAGGAGATGGCCGCCCGCGAGCGCGCCGAGCGCATGGCCCGCCGGCGCGGGGAGCGCGCCGGCGGGACCACGTCCTGAAGCGGCGTCAGCTCCCCCACGCGATCTCTGGGTAGGGCGACTCGGCGCCCGCCAGGTCATAGGCCTCGATCGCCTCGCCGACGACCTCGGGCTTGATGTCGCCGCCGGCGGCGAGCTCGGACAGGACGGCGACCACGATGCTCTCGGCGTCGATCTGGAAGTGGCGACGCAGCGCGGGCCGGGTGTCCGAGCGACCGAAGCCGTCGGTCCCGAGCACACCGAGCCGCCCGGGCACCCAGGGGGCTATCAGCAAGGGCACCGCCTTCTGATAGTCGGTCACGGCGACGAACGGGCCACCCGCCTCGCCGAGCACGTCGGTCACGACCGCCGTGCGCGGCTCGTCGTCTGGGTGCAGCCGGTTGTGCTCGTCGACCGCGAGCCCGTCACGGTGCAGCTGCACCCACCCCGGCACGCTCCACAGGTCGGCCGCGACGTCCCAGTCCTCGGCCAGCATCTCCTGCGCCCGCATCGCGCCCGGTGCCGTGCTGCCACTGGTCAGGATGTTCGCGCGGTGGCTGCGCTCGCCGTCGGCCGCCCGGAAGCGGTAGATGCCGCGCACGACATCCGCCTCGTCCACGTCATCGGGCATCCCCGGCTGCGGGACCGGCTCGTTGTACATCGTGATGTAGTACATGACGTCGTCGGGATCGTCGCTCATCATGCGGTTGACGCCGTCCTCGACGATCGCCGCGATCTCGAAGGGAAACGCCGGGTCGTACGTGACGACCGCAGGGTTGGTGGCCGCGAGCAGGATCGAGTGGCCGTCCTCGTGCTGGAGGCCCTCACCGTTCAGCGTCGTGCGACCGGCGGTGGCGCCCAGGAGGAAGCCCCGGGCCCGCTGGTCGGCGGCCTGCCATATCAGGTCACCGGTGCGCTGGAAGCCGAACATCGAGTAGAAGATGTACATCGGCAGCATGGGCTCGCCGTGGGTGGCGTACGACGTGCCTGCGGCGATGAACGACCCCATCGAGCCGTCCTCCGTGAGACCCTCGTGGAGGATCTGACCGTCAGTCGCCTCCTTGTAGGACAACAGCATCTCGCGGTCCACCGAGTCGTAGCGCTGACCGTGCGGCGAGTAGATCTTCTGCTTCGGGAACAGCGAATCCATGCCGAACGTGCGCGCTTCGTCGGGGATGATCGGCACGATGCGCGGCCCGAGCTCCTTGTGCTTCAGCAGGTCCTTGACCAGCCGCACGAACGCCATGGTCGTCGCGACCTCGGAGTCGCCCGATCCGCCCTTGATCGCCCCGTAGGCGTCGTGGTCGGGCAGCTCGATCGACCGGGTGTCGTCGACGCGGGCGGGGATCGGTCCACCGAGCTCCTCGCGGCGCTCGCGCATGTAGCGCATCTCGTCGGAGTCCTCACCCGGATGGACGTACGGCGGCAGGTCGCTCGCCAGCTCCTCGTCGGAGATGTCCAAGCCCAGGCGGTCGCGGAACTTGGTGAGCGCCTCCTTGGTCAGCTTCTTCATCTGGTGCGTCGCGTTGCGCGCCTCGAAGTCCGGGCCGAGCGTCCACCCCTTGATCGTGTGCGCGAGGATGACGGTCGGCTGCCCCTTGTGCTCGGTGGCCATCTTGAACGCCGAGTACACCTTCTGGTAGTCGTGTCCGCCGCGGTCGAGGACAGGCAGATCGTCCTCGGTGAGGTCGGACTCCGCCAATATGCGCTGCAGCTCCTCGGAGTCGAAGAAGTTCTTCTTGATGTACTCACCGCCGGACGCGGCGTACGTCTGGAACTGGCCGTCGGGGGTCTCGTTCATCTTCTCGACCAGCGCGCCGGTGCGGTCGCTGGCCAGCAGGCGGTCCCACTTGCGACCCCACACGACCTTGATGACGTTCCAGCCGGCGCCACGGAAGATGCTCTCGAGCTCCTGGATGATCTTGCCGTTGCCGCGCACCGGCCCGTCCAGGCGCTGCAGGTTGCAGTTGACGACCCAGGTGAGGTTGTCGAGCTGCTCCCGCGACGCCACGCTCAGTGCCCCCTGGGACTCCGGCTCGTCCATCTCGCCGTCACCGACGAAGCACCACACGCGCTGACGGTTCGTGTCCTTGAACCCACGGTTGTGCAGGTACCGGTTGAACCGGGCCTGGTAGATCGACGCGATCGGACCGAGCCCCATCGAGACGGTCGGGAACTCCCAGAACTCCGGCATGAGACGCGGGTGGGGATAGCTCGCCAGTGCGCCCTCGGTCTGCTCCTGGCGGAACAGGTCGAGCCGGTCCTCGCTGATCCGGCCCTCGAGATACGCGCGCGCGTACATGCCCGGCGAGGCGTGGCCCTGGTAGAAGATCTGGTCGCCGCGGTCGTCATGTTCCTTGCCCCGGAAGAACCAGTTGTGGCCCACCTCGTACAGCGACGCGGCCGACGCGTACGTCGCGATGTGGCCGCCGACGCCGACGCCGGGGCGCTGCGCGCGCGTGACCATCACCGCCGCGTTCCAGCGGATGAACGCACGGATCCGGCGCTCGATCTCCTCGTTGCCGGGGAACTCGGGGTCGAGCTCCGGCGGGATCGTGTTGATGTAGTCGGTCGACGTGAGCGCCGGGACGTTGACGCCCTGCGCCTTCGCCGCCTGCAGCGCCCGTGTCAGCAGGAACCGCGCCCGATCCGTTCCCTCGCGCTCGATGACCGCGTTGATCGACGCGACCCACTCACGCGTCTCCGCGGGATCCTCGTCCGGGAGCTGCGTCGGGATGCCGTCGAGAATCGCATCGGGATCCTTCATCGCACAACCTATCGCCTCGCCGACTGCACCATGTCTAATGATCTGTACCGCGCAGCACCCCTGCGCACGCATCAATCCGGCGATTGATCGCGCGGAACGGCGGTGAGCCCGGGACCGCCCCAGCCACCGACGAACGCCGTGCCGCGCACCGGCCGGCGCACGCGCGGTGCGCGCTCGCGCCGACGGCGCTTGTCGTCGAGCGACGCGGTGGACCCGGGATGCCCGACGGCGATGAACGTCATCAGCTCCATGTCGTCGGGGATGGCGAAGCGCTCACGCGCGAGGGCGGCGTCGAACCCGGCCATCTGGTGGACGGCCAGACCCTCCGCCACGGCCTGGAGAGCGAGCGCGTAGGAGGCCGCACCGACGTCGTGGATGGCGTGGCGGTTCGCCTCGTCGCTGCCCGGCCAGTTGCGCGCGGCCAGCGTGACGAGCAGCGTCGGCGCGCGCCGCGCCCAGGCGTTGCCCGGCGTCAGGCAGTCCCGCGCCCGTTCGCGCGCGTCCGGAACGGCGTCGTCGAACACCAGGTACCGCCAGGGCTGGGCGTTGCCCGACGACGGCGCCCAACGCGCGGCCTCCAGCAGTGTGACGAGCGTGGAGCGCGGCACGGGCCGGTCGGGATCGAACGCGCGCGGGCTCCAGCGCCCGGCGATGACGTCCACGACCGCGTGGTCGGTCGGTGCCGGCCGGGTCACCGGGCTCACGTCCTCAGCCGCGACGGTCGGTTCTACCTGCACGTCCACTCCTGTCGAGGCGATCGATCGGTGTCAACCCCGGGGCGTCGGCTCGGCTTCGGCCAGCGCGTCGAGGAACCCGCGCGCAACGGTCGACGGATCGTCGCCGGACGCCACCTGTGCGTTCAGCCGGGCCATCGTGGGCGTGTCCAGCGCGGCCGAGACCCGCTCGAGTGCCGCGGTGACCAGGCGCCGGTCGGCCGGCGATCCCTCGCGGACGACGGGGGCGATCACGAACGCCGGGAACACACCGAGCTCGTCGGCGACAGGGACCAGGTCGGCGGCCCGAGCGGCACCGGAAGTCGCCGTCGCCAGACCGGCGAAGCAGTCGCCCGCAGCGACCGCCGCGATGGCGTCCGCCTCGCCCGCCGCGCGACGCGGCATGCCGGCGGTGTCGATGCCGTACTCCGCGGCGAGGGACGCCAGTCCGTCGCCACGCGCGATGAAATCGGGGTCGGCGCACAGGCGCCGCTGTCCGCTCGACAGCTCGCCGGCGAGCCAGCCGAGTCCCCGCGGCTGGCCTGCGGCCGGCAGGTCCGCCCGACGCACGACCAGGGCGAGCGTGGCGTTCGCCGCCGACGGCTCCAACCAGCGCAGCCCCCGGTCCTCATCGGCCTGCGCGACGCGCTCCCACGATTCGAGCGGGTCGGCCGGAGGGGCGCCCTCGCGCATGCCCAGCGTCCATGCCGCTCCGGTGTAGTCCCAGTACAGATCGATCTGGCCTGCCAGCGCCGCCCGCCGCATCCCGGTCGTGCCACCGCCCGCGTCGCGCAGCTCGACCGGCACGCCGGCGCGCCGGACGGTCTCGTGTGCGAGCGCGGCGAGCACCTGCTGCTCCGCCGTGCCACCCGCCCCGATGACGACCGAGAGCGCTGCTCCGGCCTCGGTGCAGGCCGAGGCCATGACCCCGATCGTGACGACGACCGCGAGGCAGACGGCCCGCCAGACGCGCTGACGTGCTGCCGGAGCGACCGTGTCGGGGGTGCTCACCGGTCAGACGACCGGATCGAGCAGGTCCAGACGCGCCAGCCGCAGCTCAAGACGTTCGAGCTCGCTCGCGACCGCGGCGCCGTCCCGCGCGACGCGCACGTCGTGCTGCGGGTACAGGATCTGCATGCTGGTCTCGGCGGCACCGATCTGCCATCCGACGGCCGAGAAGTACTCCCCCAGCTCGAACTCCCACGTGAACAGCGCCTGCGCGCCGTCGTCGTGGACCCACTGCGTCAGGTAGCGGTTGGGGCGGCGCGCGTACTGCGCGATGCCGCGGCGGTCCCGGCCGGCGAGTCCGAAGCCCAGCGCCGCGAGCGCACCGGGAAAGTCGTCATACATGGCGTCAACACTATGCTCGCGCCACCTGCCGGGCCAGGAGCGCGGTTGCGCCGGATCAGCCGTCCGGGGCCTCACCGGCGATCAGCGCCTCGACCTCGGTCAGGGCCGCGTGGTCGTTGCTCCCGTGCACGCCGGTGACCTTGATGTCGATGCGTCTGGCCACGGGTGGATCAGGCATGTCGACGCGGAAGTTGCCGGACCGGTCGGGGAACTCGGCGGTGTAGCTCTTGCCGCCGTCCGGGAACGTGATGAGCACGCTGCGGACGCGGTTGAAGCTGTCGAACGTCTCAGGGTCCCGCTGATCGCCGTTCCAGACGAGCAGATGGTCGATCCTCGTCTCGGAGCCCAGGCGCAGTTCGATCCACTCGTCGGGGCCGGCGCCGCTGGTCCGCCACGCGGTCTCGAGCTTGCCGTCGGCCACGTGGATCCCCACACCGCCCGGGCCCGACCCCGACGTACGCACCTCGACCTCAGCGGGCTTGACCAACGCCACGGGAGCCGCGTCCTCGCTCGACGCGAAGGGTCCGACACCCCGCGAGGCCATCATGGCGACGGCGACGGCGACGGCGGCCATGCCGACGACCACCGAGATCAACGCCACCCAGGGCGCCGACTCCGTCGGTGCAGGTGCCGCCTCATCCGGCGCCGGGGTGATCTCCGCGGACAGCTCATCGGCCGACGCGTCGTGGACGAAGGTGTGCTGGCACCGCGCGCACTGCCATCTCGCAGCCGAGTTCGGTGCTCCGCATCTGGGGCATGCCAGCAGCCGGATCTCCTGGAACTCCAGCCACGGGTTGCGGCTCGGACGCTCCCGCTCCTTCGTCGACACCGCCGTGGCGGTGGACGCCAGCAACGCAGGGAGCGGCTGACCGCAGTCGACACAGAACTGTCCAGCACCGGCCGCCGCGCCGCAGATCTGACAACTCATGCGCCGCCCTGTCGCCGGCCCGTCAGCCCGTACGCGCTACGCACGGCCGCGCCGCCGTTCCGCTCCGCCACTACGCTCTGTGAACATCATCCTCACACCGAGCATGCCCTCACGCAACGTATCCATCGGACCAACACTGTTCCACATTCAGATCAGAAAGTCACGCGACGTGAACATCGTTTGGCAACCTGCCCGATTGTGCCCGCCTCGAGTCCAACCTGCACATCCCGACCGCGCAATGCAAACTCACTGTGTGTAACCAGATCTGTCTGGATGACCGGTCAATGTCACAGACGGCTCACACCAACGTCGCTCCACCGCATCCGACGATACCCGGCTGTCCTACTGTGGAGTCACGGACCTTCATGCACATCGGTGCGGAACCGCCGGGCCGCTCCGTGATCGCCCGACGCTCGTCGGCACCGAAGCGGTCCAGCGTTGAAGTAGCGGCCGCAACCGCCGATTGCCGCTCAGGCGCGCGCGATGTCGCTCCACGAAGTCCCAGTAGAGGGCGTTGAACGAGAGGGCGTTGAACGGACACGCGTCGTCGCCGGTCCGCGCCCCTTGGTCATATGGACATTGTCCGCAGTACGTCGTCATGCGGTTGACGTAGTTCGCCGAGGCGGCATAGGGCTTGGTCGCCATCACGCCTCCGTCCGTCCACTGGCTCATGCCCGATGACGTTGGGCACCATGACCCAGTCGTACGCATCGACGTACATGGCGTGGAACCATTCGGTCAACGCCTTGGATCGACGCGACGGCGTCCTCTCGTTGATGCCGCAGCTGGGCCCGTACCCGACGGTGGTCCGGATGGCACCCTGGATCGCAGTGGGGAGCTCATGACGGTCCATCGGGAGGCGGCGATCGGATTCGCCCGTACGACCGCTGCCTACGAACGCGGCCGCCCAGGCTACGCGGCCCCCGCCGTGGAGTGGTTGACCAGACAGCTCGGCCTCCGGTCCGGCACGACCGTGCTCGACCTCGCCGCCGGCACCGGCAAGCTGACGCGGGCGCTGCCATCCACCGGCGCGACCGTCGTCGCGGTTGAACCGATCGAGGCCATGTTGGGCGAGCTCGTGGCCTCGGTGGGCGACGCGCTGCCCGTCGCCGCGACCGCGCAGGCGCTGCCGTTCGTCGACGACGCCGTCGACGCGATCACCGTCGCCCAGGCGTTCCACTGGTTCGCGACCGATGACGTGCTGCACGAGATGGTCCGCGTGCTCAGGCCGGATGGAGCGGTCGCCCTGGTGTGGAACATCAGAGCGACCGATGATCCGCTGCAGTCGGCCATCGAGCAGATCGTCGCTGCACATCGTGGCGATACGCCGTCGCACGGCAGCGGGCGCTGGCGCGCGGTCGTCCAGGCGAGCCCACTGGTGCAGGTGGCCGCGACGCACACCGTCCCTCACGACGTGCCGACCGATCCGGACGGACTGGTCGACCGCGTGCTGTCGACCAGCTACATCGCGGCGCTGCCCGATGCGGCGCGGGCCGACGTCGCCGCGCGCGTGCGGGAACTCGGGCACGACGCGGGGCCCGTGCCCGTCCTGCGCTACACCTGCGAGTCGTACTGCTCACCCCGCGGTGAGCTGAGCGGTCGACAGCACCCGACGCAGCGCGTCGGCGGCGCTGTCGCAGTCAGCCGCCGACACGTCCGAGTGGGTGACCAGCCTGACGGTCGCGGCGTCCATCGCGCCGGCCAGCACCCCCTCCTCGCGGAGCGCGGCGACGATGGCCGCGGCCGGCACGTCCTCCAGGTACACGATGTTGGTCTGCACCTGCGCGACGTCGACGTGGGCTGGCGCGACCTCAGCCGCGGCGTTCGCGATCCGGCGCGCGCGGTCGTGGTCGTCGGCCAGCCGGTCGACCATCTGCTCGAGGGCCACG
This sequence comes from Euzebyales bacterium, assembly GCA_036374135.1. Lineage (NCBI taxonomy): Bacteria > Bacillati > Actinomycetota > Nitriliruptoria > Euzebyales > Euzebyales bacterium. The sequence goes on along the minus strand of DASUUK010000015.1, from coordinate 51,656 downwards.
AGCCCTGCCGCGGCGAGCACACCCGCCTGACGCATCGCGCCGCCGTAGCGACGCCGCCACGTCGTGGCCTCTTCGATCGCATCGGCGGTGCCGACCATCATGCTGCCGACCGGTGCCGACAGCCCCTTCGACAGGCAGAAGCTGAGCGCGTCGACGTGGGATGCGACATCGGCGACCGTCACGCCTGCAGCCACGGCCGCGTTGAACACCCGCGCGCCGTCCATGTACAGCGGCACGCCGGCCGCGGCTGTGACGTCCCGCAGCGCTGTGAGCGTCGCGTCCGGGTACCAGGTTCCACCGCCCCGGTTGTGGGTGTGCTCGATCCACACCAGTGAGGTAGGTGTCAACGGGAACACGTCCGGCCGGATCGCGTCGGCCACGTCGGCCGGATCCAGCAGGCCACGACGACCCGGCACGGTCCGGAACTGCACGCCGGCCAGCAGTGCGCCCGCACCGGCCTCGTAGTTCACGACGTGCGCGTCGGCCTCGACGACCACCTCGGTCCCTGGCCGTGCGAGCACGCGCAGCCACGCCTGGTTGCACATGACGCCCGAGGGGCACAGCAGCGCCGCCTCCTTGGCGAACAGGGCGGCGGCCGTCTCCTGCAGGCGGTTGACGGTCGGGTCCTCGCCGTAGACGTCGTCGCCGACCTCGGCGTCCGCCATCGCCCGTCGCATGGCGGCGGTCGGTCGGGTCACGGTGTCGCTGCGCAGGTCGATCACGATCGCCGATGCTACGCGGCGCCCACCCCGGACCGCATGACAGCGCACCTGGTCGGGTACCCATGGACATCACACCCAGAAGGGCAGGAGGCACGGCATGAGTGGCCACCAGGAGTCCGAGTCGGGCAAGGAGTTCTCGCCCGACCAGAAGTTCCCAGAATCCGAGGAGTCCGCGGCGGCGGTCAAGGGCAGCGGGCGCAAGTTCGACCAGACGGTCGACGACCCCGAGTCGGACCCCGATGCTGAACGGGCCGAGGGCTCGGGCAAGGGGTTCGCGCAGAACGTCAAGGACCCCGAGTCGGACCCCGACGCGAAGGGCAGGAAAGGGTCGGGCAAGCAGTTCGAGCCGGGCCGCGACCGGCTCTGATGCCACCCGGGCCGCCGTGCCGGCCCGTGCACACGATGACATCAAGGTGCCGAATGGCCCTTGACGGGTCAGTACAGCCTTCATAGGTTCCCAGCGGATCCCGTACCGGCGGATCCCGCATCGCATGCTCTCGGTGCTCCGGCACCGGGCAGCATGCCTGTGTGAGGGTGCCTGACACGATTGGAGCGTCCCAGATGGAGGCCTATGTCGCTGAGTTCCTCGGAACCGCGATCCTGATCCTGCTCGGCGACGGCGTCGTCGCCAACGTCCTGCTGAAGAACTCCAAAGGCGAAGCGAGCGGCTGGATCGTCATCACCTTCGGATGGGGCATGGCCGTCGCGATGGCCGTGTTCACGGTTGGCTCCATATCGGGTGCGCACATCAACCCGGCGGTGACCATCGGGCTGGCGTCCATCGGCGAGTTCGCGTGGTCGCAGGTACCCGGCTACATCATCGCGCAGATGCTCGGCGCGATGACGGGCGCGGCGCTGGTCTACCTTGCGTACCTCCCGCACTGGGGCATCACCGAGGACCCCGGCCTGAAGCTGGCGGTCTACTCGACGGGGCCCGAGGTGCGTGACTTCACGAAGAACACCGTGACCGAGATCGTCGGAACGGCGATGCTGCTGCTGGGCGTGCTGGGCATCGCGTTCACCGCCGGAGGCGCGGTCGGCGAGAACGCCAACGAGTCGCTCATGGCGTTGTACGGCAACGGGCTCGCGCCGTTCTTCATCGGCCTGCTGGTGTTCTCGATCGGCCTGTCGCTCGGTGGCCCGACGGGGTATGCCATCAACCCTGCCCGTGACCTCGGTCCGCGGATCGTCCACGCCCTGTTGCCGATCCCTGGGAAGGAGGGCTCGGACTGGGAGTACAGCTGGGTGCCCGTCGTCGGCCCCATCATCGGTGGTGTGCTCGGTGCCGTGATCTGGTGGATCATGCCCTGGACCTAGGGACAGCGTGCAACTCACAGTGTGCGGTTGGGTGACGCGGCGCACGCACCGCCAACAGTCAGGAGCTAGCGGTGAAGAAGCTGATCAACGATCCGGAGCACGTGGTCACCGAGGCGCTGGAGGGCATGGCGCTCGCACACGGTGACCTGCTGACCGTCCAGCACGACCCCGACTACATCGTCCGCGCGGACGCGCCGGTCGACGGCAAGGTCGCCATCGTCTCCGGTGGCGGCAGCGGTCACGAACCGATGCACGGCGGCTTCGTCGGCCACGGAATGCTCGACGCCGCGTGTCCGGGCGCGGTGTTCACCTCGCCGACGCCCGACCAGGTGCAAGCCGCCACCGAAGCGGTCGACGGTGGCGCCGGTGTGCTCCACATCGTCAAGAACTACACGGGCGACGTGGCCAACTTCGAGATGGCGGCCGAGCTCGCCGAGGACGCCAACGTCCGCGCCGTCGTCGTCAACGACGACGTCGCTGTCGAGGACTCGCTGTACACCGCCGGCCGCCGCGGCGTCGGCGGCACCGTGCTGGCGGAGAAGATCTGCGGCGCCGCCGCTGAGCGCGGCGACGACCTCGACGCCGTCGCCGCACTGTGCGAGCGCGTCAACGCGAACGTGCGCTCGATGGGCATGGCCCTGACGTCGTGCACCGTGCCGCACGCCGGTGAGCCGACGTTCGAGCTCGGTGACGACGAGATGGAGATCGGCATCGGCATCCACGGCGAGCCGGGCCGCCACCGCATGCCGCTGGAGTCGGCGGACGAGATCACCGGACGGCTGATGACGCCGATCCTCGAGGACCTGCCGTTCTCCGAGGGCGACCGGGTGCTGTTGTTCGTCAACGGCATGGGCGGCACCCCGCAGATCGAGCTGTACATCGTGTACCGGGCCGCCGCGAAGCTGCTGGCGGACCGTGGCATCACGGTCGAGCGGCACCTGGTCGGCGACTGGATCACCTCCCTGGAGATGGCCGGCACGTCGGTCACGCTGCTCCGGCTCGACGACGAGATGATCGAGCTGTGGGACGCCCCGGTGCATACGGCGGCCATGCGGAAGGGAATGTAGGTCGACGGAAGACGCCTAGGCACACCGAACACGTGCCTCAAGTAGCGAAGCGGTAGGCACACGCAACACGTGCCTCAAGTTGCGAAGCGGTAGGCACACGTATATGAGCGTCAGCACCGAGGACATCACGGCCTTCATCCAGCGGTTCGCGGACGCGGTCACCGAGCACCGGCGGCTGCTGACGCGGCTCGACAGTGCGATCGGCGATGCCGACCACGGTGAGAACATGAACCGCGGCATGCAGGCGGCGCTGCAACGGCTGTCCGGCGACGATCCGGCTGCGGTGCTCAAGGCGACCGCCATGGCGCTGGTCAGCAAGGTCGGGGGCGCGGCCGGTCCGCTCTACGGCACCGGCTTCCTGCGCGCGTCGAAGGCGGTCGAGGGCAAGGACGAGCTCGAAGCAGCCGACCTCGTGTCGGCCTTCGACGCCGCGTTCGAGGGCGTCGCCCAGCGCGGCAAGTCGCAGCGCGGGCAGAAGACGATGCTCGACGCGCTCGGTCCCGCGCTCGACGCGCTGCGCGCGGCCGTGGACAGCGGGGCAGACCTGTCGGACGCCCTGCGTTCGGCGGCTGACGCGGCCGACGAGGGCAAACGCGCCACGGTGCCCGTGCAGGCCCAGCGTGGTCGCGCCAGCTATCTGGGCGAGCGCAGCATCGGGCACCAGGATCCGGGGGCGACGTCCACGGCCATCCTGATCGCGACCATGACCGGCGACGACGATCTCGTGGCGAGGGCGGCGGAGGACGCCTCTGACAAGGAACCGGAGGAGGGACCGGGTGTCGACGACGACGCCTGACGACAGCGGATGGGTCGGAACACACCGACCTGGAAAGGCGAGGGAGACCACATGGCCGAGTACGTAGGAGCGATCGACCAGGGGACGACGTCAAGCCGCTTCATGATGTTCGACCACGGCGGTGGCGAAGTCGGACGCGGACAGCACGAGTTCGAGCAGATCCTTCCGGGGGCCGGCCAGGTCGAGCACGATCCGGCCGCGATCTGGGCGTCGGTGACCGATGCGGTCGGGTCGGCGCTGCACGGCGGGGCGTCCGCCGACCACCTCGCCGCCGTCGGCGTGACCAACCAGCGCGAAACGACCGTGGTGTGGAACCCGAAGACGGGTGAGCCGTACTACAACGCGATCGTGTGGCAGGACACGCGCAACGACCGCCTCGTCAGCCGCCACCAGGACGAGGGCCATCAGGAGATCGTCCAGCGCAAGGCGGGCCTGCCGATCGCCACGTACTTCTCGGCGGGCAAGATCCAGTGGATGTTCGAGAACGTCGACGGGCTGCGCGAGGCGGCGCAGAACGGCGAGGCGATCTTCGGCAACACCGACACCTGGGTGCTGTGGAACCTGACAGGCGGCACCGACGGTGGCGTCCACGTGACCGACGTCACGAACGCCAGCCGGACGATGCTGATGAACCTCGAGACGCTCGACTGGGACGACGAACTGCTCGAGATCTTCGGCGTGCCGCGCTCGATGCTTCCGGAGATCCGGCCGTCGAGTGACCCCAACTACTACGGCGTGACCCGGGCCGACGGTCCGTTCGGTCGGGAGATCCCGCTGTGCGGTGACCTCGGCGACCAGCAGGCCGCCACGGTCGGCCAGGTCTGCTACGACGTGGGAGACGGCAAGAACACCTACGGCACCGGCAACTTCCTGCTGCTCAACACCGGGACGGACCTGGTGCGCAGCGAGAATGGCCTGCTGACCACGCTGGGCTACAAGTTCGGCGACGAGGACGCGATCTACTGCCTGGAGGGCTCGATCGCGGTGACGGGGTCGGCGGTGCAGTGGCTGCGGGACCAGCTCGGCATCATCGGCGACGCCTCCGAGTCCGAGACGCTGGCCAACGCCGTCGACGACACCGGCGGCATCGTCTTCGTCCCGGCCTTCAGCGGCCTGTTCGCTCCGTACTGGGACAGCTCGGCGCGCGGCATCATCGTCGGCCTCTCGCGCTTCAACACCAAGGAGCACCTGGCGCGGGCGACCCTCGAGGCTGTGTGCTACCAGTCGCGCGACGTGGTCGACGCCATGAACGCCGACTCGGGCGTGGACCTCGAGGTGCTCAAGGTCGACGGTGGCATGACCGCCAACGGCACCCTCATGCAGCTGCAGGCCGACGTGCTCGGCGTGCCGGTGTCCAAGCCGGTCGTTGCGGAGACCACGGCGCTCGGTGCGGCGTACGCCGCGGGCCTCGCGACCGGGTTCTGGAGCAGCACCGACGAGATGCGTGACAACTGGCAGGAGGACAAGCGCTGGGAGCCGGAGTGGAGCGACGACCGGCGTGAGGAGGGCTACGCGCGCTGGAAGGAAGCGATCGACCGCACCCGCGGTTGGGTCGACGTCTCCGCCTGACGGACGTCCATTGCCGCGGGCTGCCGCCAGCGGCAATCCGGTCGTGTCGCTCGTCCGTCCACTGTTGTTGGCAGCACCGGCCCGGTCACGGGCCGCCGAGTCGAAGGATCCGGCATCGTGATCGGACTGGTGCTCGTCAGCCACTCTGCCAAGCTCGTCGAGGGCCTGCGCGACCTGGTCGGGCAGATGGAGCCCGACGTCCCGCTCGCGATCGCGGGCGGGACCGACGACGGCGAGCTGGGCACGAGCCTCGACCTCGTGACGGCCGCCATCGAGACGGCTGACGGTGAGCACGGCGTCGTCATCCTCTACGACCTCGGCAGCGCCGAGATGACGGCCGACTCGGCGGTCGAGTTCCTCGACGACGACGTGCGGTCCCGTTGCCTCGTCGTCGATGCACCACTGGTCGAGGGCGCCATCGCCGCGGCGGCCGCGTCCGGCGGCGGCGGCAACCTGGGGGCGGTGGCCGCTGCCGCGGCGGGAGCGGCGTCCCGTGAGGAGCCGGGCGGCGGCGAGGACGACGACCTGAACGAGGGCATCGAGCTGCGGCTCACCAACGTGGGCGGTCTGCATGCCCGCCCGGCGGGCAAGATCGCGCGCGCGGTGCGCCAGTTCGATGCCGAGGTGCGCATCGAGCACGCGGAGACGGGCGAGAAGGCCAATGCGTCGAGCACGTTGCGCATCGTCAGCCTCGGAGCGCCGGCCGGCACGTCGATCATCGTCCGCGCCGGCGGGCCGGACGCCGAGGAGGCGCTGGCGACGATCCGCGACCTGGTCAACGACCGGTTCGGCGAGGACCCCGCCGATCTCTGACGCGCGATGGCGGCGCACTCGCCTGTGCCGCCGGATGCCCGACAGGGCTGCACAGCGATGCACAGCCGCCGCTCACCCGACTGCCGTGGGACTGATCGACGAGGCACGGCGCGCGGCCATACGAGTAGCCGGTTTGTTACGGACCGTCCCCACCCCGTAAGATCAGGCTCGGCCGCATCTGGACGGCCGCACCCTTCGACGGGTGACCTCTCTCTCATTTCTGCAAGGTGGATCTCGGCATGGTGACCTGGCGCCCCAGCAACGTCAACGAGCTCGACTTCAGCGACCGCGCACTGATCGTGACGGCACTCCGCTCCTATCAGGCGGAGGTCGAACAGGAGCGCAACGGCAGCGGCAACGGCGTGGCGAGCTTCGCCATGGAGTACATCTCGGGGCGTCTCGGCCATCTCGCGGAGATCATCGACCCCGAGCGCGACGGCGCCACCGGCTGAGTCGAGTGGTGATGCAGCCGCCGTCCGAGGCAAGGCTCGGGGCGGCACGGCTGCAGCCGGTTCTGTGCGCAGCCGGTCCTGTGCGCGCGTACCACGCCGCGCCGGTCCCACGCCGGCCTGGATGACGCCACCTCCCGCCCCGGTGACGCGTCAAGATCAGACCGCGCTGTGCGAGACGGCGTCGCGCAGCGGCGCCGGGTGCAGGCGGATCGTGTTCGCCTCGGCGAGCCACCGTTCGACGGCGTCCGACACCCCACCGATCCTGGCCAGCGCCCGCGCGAGCCGGTACGCCTCGGCAGATGTGAACTCGGTCAGCTGTCGCGCCGCGAGATCGCGCGCGATGTAGGTGGCGGCCGCCGCCGCGAGCTCGCTGCCCGGCTCGGACCGCGTCGCCACTACCCGGGGCGGCCGCATGGCTGCGCCATCATCCCGCCGGTCCCGGCCGTCGCTCACCTGCGCTCGCTGGCGACCCCTCAGGTAGGTGTCGAGCGTCGACAGCAGTGTGCTCGCAGCACGTAGGCGCTGCTCGGCAACCGTGGGCGACCTCGTACCCGTGAGCAGTTCCGGATCCCGGTCATCCACGCCGTCCGGTGCCCCGCGGTCGTGCAGGACGTCGATGAGGTGGTTGAGGTGAGCGACGTCGCGCGTCAGTGCCGCTCGTCGGTCGGATCCGCCGGCCCGCGCTCCCCGCGACGGTCGTTGCGGCGCCACATCACCTCCTGCCCACTGCTGCGTCGGACCGCCGGTCGCACAGCCGCCGTCAGATGCCGAAGTCGGGTGGCGGAGCGTCACGCGATCGAGCAGCCCGATGTCCGCCGTGGATGTCATCGATGTCGTCGTCGAGCGCCGTCGCCGCCCGCCGGGTCGCCGGACGCGGCGGGCGCGGGATCCTCACGTGCGTCTCGTCGGTGTCCGGCGCCGCCGTCGGGGCTGGCGGTGACGGTGGCGGTGACGCACGATCGGCGGCGCCATCCACGTCCCCGTCCTCAGGTCCGGCGCCATCGCCGGCGGCCTCGTCACCGGCATCGCGTCCACCGCCATCGGTGTCGGGTTGCCGATCGATCTCGTCCCGTGTCTGCTCGTCGACGAGTGTCGCGGTCACCCGCGCCTGCCACGTCGCGATGGTCATCAGGTGGTTGACGAGCGTTCGCAGGTCGTCGACCTGGCTGGTCAGCTCGTCGATGCGCTCGGTGAGCTGGGCGATGACCTCCGCGGTCGGCCCGGGCTGCGCGGGACCGTCCGTCGTCTGGCCCGTTGCATCCATCAGCAGATCCAGACGGTCCACGATGTTGCGCAGGTCGTTGACCTCCGTGCGCGACGGATCACGTTGGGGTTGCGTCACACCCACCTCCCATTCGACGACGGGCATGCAGTCACGACTTGTACCTACGTAACGAGCGCCACGCAAACTGATGTGACGGCTGTTGCCGGGTCGCGGCGGTCACCGTCGGTCGCCCTCGCCGGAGTCCGCGGTCCCGTCGGGGCGCTGCGGCTCTCCGAACGCATCGAGCGCATCGTCGGACACGCGCGCCCGTTGCGTTGGGCGCGCGTAGGCGTCGACGTAGGCCTGCCCGCTCAGCTGCTGGATGGCACGCATGAGCCGATCGGTTTCGAGGCGCAGGTGCCCCGGGTCGTTCAGTGGCCCGTCGAAGTGCAGCGGCTCGCCGAACCGGACCGTCACGGGCACGCCGAGGTGCGGGACGTAGGCGTGGGGCGGGATCATCTCACGGGTCCCGATGATCCCCACGGGAACGATCGGCGCGGGGGCGCGCAGCGCGAGCCGCACCGGCCCTGTCTTGCCACGGTACAACCGCCCGTCAGGCGACCTCGTGCCCTCCGGATACAGGCTCAGCAGCCCGCCCGCGCGCAGGACATCGGTCCCGCGCTCCAGGCTCGCGCGCGCCGCTGAACCGCCTTCGCGCGCCACCGGAACGACGCCCAGCCCGTCGAAGAACCACCGTGTCAGGGCGAAGCGGAAGTACTCGCCCTTGGCAAGGAAGACCACGGGGCGCGACAGCAACAGCGGCACGATCACCGGGTCCAGCATCGACAGGTGGTTGCCGCACAGGATGGCCGGGCCGTCAGCGGGCACGTTGTGCCGGCCCTCGACGCGCGGACGCAGCCCGTGGAGCACGATCGGTCGCAGCATCCCTGCCACCAACCGGTACAGCGGCGGCGCGCGGTTCGAGTCGAGGGTCTTGGCCATGTGGTCCGTCCCCGGCGTCCGGGCGCCCTCGCGCCGACGTTCAGCTCGCGGATTCGGCGGCGAGCAGTGCCGCACCTATCAGACCGGCGTCGTCACCGAGCTGCGCCCGCAGTACGGGAGGGACCGCACGATGTTCCCGGGCGATGACGCGGGCATGATACGCCTCGACGGCCGGCTCGATCAGCAGGTCGCCCGCCGACAGCACGCCACCGCCGATGACCACGACCTCGGGATCGAGGCCGTTGACCAGTGATGCAATGCCCACGCCCAGCCAGCCGCTCGCCTCACTGAGGATCTTGACAGCCAGCTCGTCGCCGCCCTTCGCGGCCTCGGTGACCGCGGTGCCGGTGACATCGTCGACCCGGTGCAGCGCGGAGCCCAGATCGGTCCCGCGGCTGACCGCCTCGCGGCCCATGCGACCGATCGCCGTGCCACTCGCCATCGCCTCCAGGCACCCGTAGTTGCCGCAGGGGCAGCGCGGCCCACCCTCGTTGACGATGATGTGGCCGAACTCGCCACCCACACCCGTTGCGCCTCTCATCAGCCGGTCGTCGAACACCAGGCCGCCACCGACACCGGTGCCGACCGTCAGCATCAGGGCACCGCCCTCCGCGTGCTGTGCGGCGCCGACCCGGTACTCGCCCCACGCGGCGGCCGCCGCGTCGTTCTCGACGTTCACGTCCACGCCGAGCGCGTCGGCGAGCTCGGCACGCAACGGCGTGTCCCGCCAGTCCAGGTTGGGCGCGTACCGCACGACGCCGTCCAGGTCGACCAGTCCTGCGGCACCCACGCCGACGGGGAGCCCACTGACGCCGGTGCGCTCCGACACCGACGACACGAGCTCGATGATGCCATCGAGCCGCCTACGCTTGTCGTCCGGCGTCGCCGCGCGCTGCTGCTCGACGATCCGTCCCACACGGTCGACCAGTCCGGCACGGATGTTCGTGCCACCCACGTCGACGCCGATCGCCCGGCCGTCCCGTTCCACGGCGGTCAGAAGCGGAGCAGCGCCGCGACGGGGTGGCCGTCCAGGCGCGTGCCGTCGCGGAACAGCTCGATGTCGGCGCCGCTGAGCACGGCCTGTTCGATGATCTCGTCGATCAGGTCGTCGACCGGCTCGACGGGCGTGCCATACGCCGCGGCCTCGTGCTCGTGCAACGCGAGCGCCCCGGATGCACTCTTCCAACCGGGCTCGCCCGCGCCTTCGACCACGAACAGCACGTCGACGCGCTTGGCGTTGACCGCTTCGATCACATGGCGGATGCCGCGTGCGTCTCGCTCCGCCTGACCCTTGCCGGCCTCGAGCCTCGCAAGCAGGTCACGCCGTCGTCCAGAGACCAGTTGCTGTTCCGCGTCGTGCAGCACGGCGCGCAGGTCGTCGGCATCGGCCGCGAGCGGCAGGCTGACCGGGTCGCCGTGCAGCACTTTGGTCAAGTACGGATGCAGCATGCGGACGAACTCGGACGCTTCAGCCGTGGGACCCGCCACGACCAGGCAGTCCAGCGGCTGGTCCTCGTGGAGGCGCAACAGGATGTCGCTGACGTCCTTCATGTGCAGCAGGACCTCGTGCTCGATGCCCCGTTGGAAGCGCGCCTGGGACCAGCCACCCTGATCGTGCTGCCCGTGGACGTCGGACGTCACGTCGACGTGTTCGAGGATCTGCCCGAGCTCGTACCGGAGGATGCGCGCCCTATCACGCTCGATGATCGCCAGGGCAATGTGGTGGTGACGACCGAGCAACGCCTGCAACGGCACGACGTAGGGGCGGTCGCCCACGCGCGCGATGTTGCGGACGCCCATCGCGACCTCGAGGACCTCGAAGATGTCCCCGCCACTGGAGAACAGACCCAGACCTTTGACCCCACGACGGTCGAAGCTCGTCCGCACCCAACGCCGGATCTGTTCGGCATCGGCCCTGACGGACTCGCTCGCCTGGTGATCGAGGTCCGTCGCCACCTGTCGCACATCGCGCAGCAGCTTGTCGAGCCGCGCCTCGTAGTCCACCGGACGCGGGTACCGGGCTCCGTCGGTGTTGAGGTACACAGAGGTGACGGGCATGGCTGACGGCTCGCGGTTCAGCAGCTTTCGGATCGCTGTGGCAGTGACCTCCAAGGCCGCTCCTTCCGGTCGGATGCGTCGGGACGGGTCGAGGACGTGCGTCGGTCAGTCCACGACGATGCGGCGCAGCGATGTGACCGCGGTGGTCGGGTGCGCGCTGTCGTCGGCCGTGGGCACGTCAGATGTCGTACCGCAACGGTCCTCCGCCCACACGTCGTCCTGCGTGGAGGAACCTGTGTCGGCCGTGGCGAGGAAGGCGCGGGCCGCCCGCAGCAGATGGTCGCCCGCAGCCGCTAGATGCACGGCCACGTCCGGGTGCACCTCGCGCACCACACGCAACGCGGCGCAGGCAGGGCACGATCGGCACTGACCCTCGTGCTCTTCGGACCTGCGGTCAGCCATACCGCCGCAGTCTAGTGGCCGGTGCCGGACGCGCGGACGCGCCCCGCTGGTGGTGGGTGTGCGCGTCCGCGGCGGGCTGGCGCGTGCCGGGGTGTCCCGCCCGCGTCGCCGAGTCCGCGCTGGACGTCGATTCATGTGGAACACAAGTGCATCCCATACCTGTGGACAACATTCAGCGTCGCCGATGTCATGTGCTGAATAGGCGTCCGCGAGCCACAGCAGATCAGACAGGTGGCACGGCGTCGTGGCGGCTGGGGCTGCGCGTCACGCGCTGGCAGCGCGCTCCGCGACCCGTTCGGATCGGTCGACGACCGCGCCCGTACGCTGATCCGCCGCGTCGAGGACGATCACGAGCCACCCGTCGGTCACGCGCGCCGAGGTGACACCGGCCGTGCGCAGTGCCGCCGGGAGCATGACGTTGCGGGTGTAGCCGCCGACCGTGATGTACAGCTCGTCACCACGCTGGAGCAGCTCCGCGTCCGACGACGTGGTCGCCGGCAGCGGCAGCCGCAGCACGTGTCCATCGCCGTTCCGCTCGATCTCGAGACGTGGGCCGTCATGCAGCACCGCGGCCGGATCAAGCCTCTCGAACAGCCGGTCACCAAGGGTCGCAAGGCGCTCGAGGCCGACCGGCTCGCCATCCTGGAGCTCCAGCGGCAGACGTGGGATCGCACCGAACGTCGCCACGATCTCGGCGGACAGCCCCTGCTGGCGCTCGCGCCACCCGCGCAGGAACGGGTCGGTCACCCGCTCCGGAACGAGCCGATTGACGACCACGGCGTCGACGTGGTGACCGAACAGGTAGAGCGATGTCAACATCCGACGCGCCTCGGCGAGCACCACACGGTCTGCGGTCACCACCATGCGCACCGATGTGTGCGCCGCGTCGAGCAGCAGCCCGCGCACTGCCTGCAGCCGGTCGTAGAGCGTCCGTACGGACGCGAAGACACCGTCGTCGGGCACCGGCATGGTCGTGATGCGGCCGACCGCGGGGCGCAGGGCCCGGGTGAGGTGGCGCTGGACGGGCAGGAGCCGTTCCACGTACCATCCCAGCACCTCGGGCAGGCGCAACAGCCGTAGCGTCTCCGCGGTGGGAGCGCAGTCCACGACGATCACGTCGTAACGGCCGCTGCGGGCGTGGTCGTGCAGATCGAGCAGCGCGAACAACTCGTCCAGGCCGGGCAGCACCGCGAGCTCGGCCGATTCCAAGGGGTCGGCGCCACCCCACGTGAGCATCGCCCGGAGGTACTCACCGATGTCCCGCCATCCCGACCGCAGCCGCTGGTCGGGTGACAGCTGCTGGGCGTCGAGGTCGGGCCTCACGGGCGTCGGCCGATCGCCCAGCGGATGGTCCAGCACGTCAGCCAGCGAATGCGCCACATCGGTCGACGCGACGAGGGTCCGCTGCCCGCCCGAAGCGAGCCGGACGGCGGTCGCCGCCGCCACCGAGGTCTTGCCGACGCCTCCCTTGCCGGTGTGGACGATGACGCGGGCGGCCCGAAGATCGCTTGTCACGTACCCGACTCGACGTGTTGTCGCAGGTTGTCCAGCGCGCTGCGGACGATCTTCTCGGCGGCGGCGCGACGCATGAAGCGTGGCACGCTGACCACCGGGTCGACATCGAGCTGGTAGGTCACTGTGCTCGTTCCGTCGCCGCTGTCGGAGACGGTGTAGCCACCATCGAGCTCGCGCAACTGGTCGCTGTCGACGAGCCGCCAGACCACGGTGCCCTCGCCGTAGGTGTAATCGAGCGTGTAGGTCGCCGTGAACAGCCGGGCGTCAACGACGAAGCGCGCGCGGGCCGGGCGCCCCTCGGCGTCACGGTCGAGCACGTCGACCGACTTGACGTCGCGCTGCCACGACGGATAGGCGTCGACCTCGATGATCGCATCGAGGATGGCCGCCGGCGGTGCGGCGATCTGTGTGCGCTCGCGGACGGACTCGCTCATGTACAGCTTCTCCAACTCGAACGACGCCCGGACGACTCAGGACGCTCCTGCGAGCCTAGGTGTACCAGAGCAGGCCGAGCAGCAGCGCGACCGACACCCCGACCGGCACAGCCACCATGTGCCAGCTCCGGAACGCGCGTCCGTGCCGACGGCGACTCATCGCCCACCACATGCCGATCGCAAACCCGGTCACCAGGCCCCCCAGATGGGCCTGCCAGGCGATGCCGGGGACGAACAGCGGCAGCGCCAGGTTGATGAGCAGCAGCGTCCCGAGCTGAGACAGGCCGGCCCGTCCGGCCGTCGAGTCGCGGTTCACCCACGCCGCCGCCAGGTAGGCACCGAACAGGCCGAAGATCGCGCCCGAGGCACCGACCGCGACGCCGGACGGCATGCCGACGAGGAACGCGACGCCGCCGGCGATGCCCGACGCGACATACAGCGCGGCGAATGCTGCACTGCCCACCCCGCGCTCGAGCTGCGGACCGAGCACGTACAGGGCATAGCCGTTGAACGCGAGGTGGGTGATGCCGGCGTGCAGCATCGTGGCGGTCAGCACTCGCCACCACTGGCCGTCGATGACCAGTTCGTTGATCTGCGCCCCGAGCAGTGTCAGGGGCATGGTCCGCTCGAGCAGTCGCTCGATGATGAACACCGCGACGTAGATCGCCAGCAGTGCGTAGGTGACGGGCGTGCCTCCGCGCGCGACGTCAGGCGATGCAGGCGGGCGTTGCGCGGACGCCGGAAGGCCGCGTGACTCGACCGCGGCCCGCTCGACCCGCAGCGTCGCACCGCAGGTCGGGCACGCACCAGTGGGCCGCACGCCCGACCCGTGAGGACCGTCGAGCACCGAAGGGTCATCCAGATCGTCGGCGTCGACCGCATCGCCGGCCGGGAGGGTCGTCCCGCGCCCGGCAGCCCCGTCCGACCGCGCGTCAAGGCCGACGCGACCGGTCAGGCAGACGTCGCACACCGGCTGGCCGCAGTGGTCGCAGCGTCGCCGGACCGTCTGACCATGGTGGACCGGGCACGTCGGGATGGTCGGATCGGCTGCCATATGAACACGGTAGCCTCGGTCGCCATGGGTGCGACGATCAAGGGACGGCCACGACGATGACCGACGATGGGCTCACTCAACTGGCGGCGCGCGGGATCGCGCTCGCCCGCATTGGGATCGGCATCGGCGCGACCGTTGCACCGGCGGCCGTCTCACGGCTGCAGTTCGGCTCCACCACGCCGGGCCAGACCATGACGGTGCGGATGCTCGGCGCCCGCGACCTCGCGCTCGGCTTCGGTGCCCTGCTCGCCGCGCGGCACGACTCGGCGCGCCTGCGCGGGTGGGTCGAGGCCGGCGGGATGGCCGACGCGATCGACGCTCTCACGTTTCTTCGGGCAGATCGCGACGAGGCGCAGCAGCGCGGTCTCACGGTCCTCGCGGCGGGCTGCGCGGCCGTCCTCAGCGCCTGGGCCGCGCGACGGTTGACCGACTGATCAGGCCGGTCCTCCGACAGCCCGTACACGGCGCCCGTCAGGATCAGCCTTCGTACAGCTCGTCGATCGCGCCCGCGAAGTGATCGGCCACGATCATGCGCCGCACCTTCAGCGTCGGCGTCAGCTCGCCGTCCTCGATGGTGAAGTCCCGCTCGAGGATCGCCGTCCTGCGGATCGACTCGGCGCGTGACACCGCCTGGTTGGCCTCCGCGACCGCTCGGTCGACCTCGGCACGGACCAGATCGGACTGCGCAGCCTGGACCGCATCGCCGAGGCCCTGCTCGGTGGCGAAGGTGGCGAGCTCATCGGGATCCAGCGTGATCAGCGCCCCGACGAACGGTTTCTGGTCTCCGACGACCATGCACTGCGAGATCAGGCGGTGCGCCTTCAGCCGCTCCTCCAGGACGGCCGGGGCCACGTTCTTGCCGCCGGCCGTCACGATGATCTCCTTCTTGCGGCCCGTGATCGACACGAAGCCGTCGTCGTCGATGGCGCCCAGGTCGCCCGTGTGGAACCAGCCGTCGTCGTCGAGCACCTCCGTGGTGGCCTGCTCGTTCTGCCAGTAGCCCTGGAACACACCGGGACCGCGGATCAACAGCTCACCGTCGTCGGCCACTGAGAACTCGGTGCCCGGCCACGGCTGCCCGACGGTACCGACCTTGTTCCACTCCGGTGGGTTCACCGCGGACGCGGCGGTGGTCTCGGTCAGGCCGTACCCCTCGAGGATCTCGACGCCGACCGCGTGGAAGAAGTGCGCCAGGTGCGGAGCGAGCGGCGCACCGCCCGAGATGGTGTGGCGCACGCGCCCACCGAGCGCGTCGCGCAGCTTGCTGTAGACGAGGCGGTCGAAGATGGTGCGCTTGAAGTTGGTGACCAGGCCCGGGTCGGGCGACTTCGACCACTCGGTGGCCGTCGCGACCGCGGCGTCGAAGATCCTGGCCTTCGGCCCCTGCGCCCTGGCCTGCGCGGTGTTGAACACCTTCTCGAAGATCCGCGGCACCGCGAGAAGGAACGTGGGCCTGAACGTCTTCAGATCGTCGGAGAGCGTCTGGACCGATCGCGCGTAGCCCAGCACGGTGCCCGCGTCGAGCACGGCGAACTGGATCACGCGGGCGAAGATGTGTGCCAGCGGGATGAACAGCAGGGTCGATGCGTCGTCCGGCAGCAGCAGGCTGGACAGCGCCAGTTGCGCCTGCCGCGCGGTGACGAGGATGTTGCCATGGGTGAGCACGCAGCCCTTCGGATTCCCCGTCGTGCCGGACGTGTAGATGATCGACGCCAGGGTGTCGCCGGTCACACCCGCGACGCGGTCGTCGACCTCGGACAGATGGTCGCCACCGTGGGACGCCAGGTCCTCCAGCCCACCGTCGTCCATCACGAAGATCTCGGACAGGTGCTCGGCGCGGTCGCGCACGGACTCGAGCGTCGCCGCGCGCTCGCCGTCGGCGCAGATGGCGATCTTCGCGCCCGAGTCAGACAGGATCCACCCGCACTGGTCTGCGGCGCTGGTCTCGTAGATGGGCACGGTCGCCGCGCCGGCGGCGAGGATGGCGAGATCGGCGATCGTCCACTCGACCCGCGTCGGGCTCATCACGACGACCCGGTCGCCGGGTTCCACGCCTCGCGCGATGAGGCCTGCGGCGACGGCACGCACCCGGTCGGCCAGCTCGCCCCAGGTGAGCGGATGCCAGGAGCCGTCGACCCAGTAGCGGACCGCCTCCTGTCCCGCCGAACGATCCGCGTACTGCCACAGGCGGGTCGTCAGGTGATGATCTGAGGGGACGTCGAGCGGTGTACGGCCCTTGCTCTGTGTGCGCGTCATCGGCTCGCTCTCTCCTCCACGGCCCGTCGCCCGGCAGCGACGCCCGCCGCCCGTTCCATGCAACTCCGACATCACGAAGTATGGCGCATCGCAGTCGTGTCGCGACGATGCCCGGCATGCGCAACTACCATGCGACTGCCGCAACCCATCCCGGAAGGCGTCTCCACTTGGCCGTCGAGCCCGTCATCCCCTCCGAGGGCCGTGCCGTACTGCACCTGTTCTACAGCGTGCGCCGTGAGCTGACGGACGGCGCCGGCGCCGCCGCGCGCGACTTCGCCGCGCGCATCGAGTCCTTCGATCAGCGCACCGGGTGCCAGGTTCTGACCTTCAGCGTGCTGGGCCAGAAGGCGGACTTCGGGCTGATGGCGCTCGCGCCCGATCTCACCGCCCTCGACCGCTTCACGGTCGAGCTGAGCTCGTCACCACTGGGCCAGGTCCTCGTTCCGGCGGCGTCCTACCTGTCGCTGACCGAGCTCAGCGAGTACGTCTCGACGACCGACGACGAGGCCAAGCGCCTGATCGAGCAGGAGGGCATGGATCCGACGTCGCAGGAGTACGAGACCGCGCTCGTGGCCTTCTCCGAGCGCATGGCCACCTATGCACGCAACAAGCTGACCCCGCAGCTGCCGCCACGACGGGTCATCAGCTTCTATCCGATGAGCAAGCGGCGCGATCCCGAGGCGAACTGGTACGCGCTCGACTTCGCGGCCCGCAAGACGATGATGGCGGGGCACGCCACGGTGGGGCGCCGGTACCGCGGGCGGGTGCTCCAGCTCATCACGGGCTCGGTGGGGCTGGACGATTGGGAGTGGGGTGTCACGTTGCTCGCCGACGACCCCGCCGCGATCAAGAAGATCGTGTACGACATGCGCTTCGATGAGGTCAGCGCCCACTACGCCGACTTCGGACCGTTCGTCACCGGTCTGGTCATGTCACCGATGGACCTTGTGCACCACCTCGGCCTCACCGCCTGACAGGCCGGGTCAACCGTCACACACGCGGGAGCGCCCCGACGATGTCGCCGGGGCGCTCCCGTGCGTGACGCGGACAGTGCCACGTCGTCACCCGTGGAGGACGGCGGACCATGAGGTGGCACCCGTCCTCCGCAACCATCGGTCAGCCGTTGACCGCGTCCTTGAACGCCTTGCCAGCCTTGAAGGCCGGGCTGTTCTGCGCCGGAATGTGCATCTCGTCGCCGGTCTGCGGGTTGCGGCCGGTCCGCGCCTCGCGGTGCCGGCGCTCGAACGTGCCGAAGCCGGTCAGGGTCACCTTGTCGCCGCGGGCGACGGTTTCCGTGATCGTCTCCAGCACGGCGTCCAGCGCGTCGGACATGCTGTTCTTGGCGATCTCGGCACGATCGGCAGCGGCGTCGATCAGCTCTGCCTTGTTCAACGTGGGCTCCTCGGTTGCGATTGACACATCAGGGTTGCGGCGGGCGGTGTGGCGTGTCCGCAACGATGCCATCGGGGCACCGCATCGCACCGCGACCCGCCTTCGCGGGACCCCAAACTGCCCCGTTCCGGGCGGATGTGCAAGCATGCGCGTCAGCTGGCGACCGTCACGGGCGGTGCCGGCGTCGCCCGATCACCCGCCCTTCGCAAGGTCGACGAACCGCTGCCAGGCCTGCGGGTCGTCGCCCACCGAGAGCTCGCGTCCGCAGCGGACGAGCGGCAGCCGCAGCAACAGTGGCTGCTCCGCGAACTGCTCGAGCCACGTGTCGGCTCCGGCCGACAGGTACCCGAGACCGCCGTCGCGGTAGGCCGCCGATTCACGGTCGATCACGCCGTCGACGCCGAACCGGTCGACCCACTTGCGCAGCTCACCCGAGGTGGGCGCGCGCTTGCGCAGGTCGTTGAACGTGACCTTCACCCCGCGCTCGGCGAAGAAGCGCTGCGCCTTGCGGGTCGTTCTGCTCTTGGGATGTCCCAGCAGCTGTGGTTGCATCAGGCGCCGCAGACTACACGGTCGTGACGACACCACGGTCGCTGCGCTCGAAACGCGACAGTCGACCACGTGGCGCGATGCGCCAGAAGCCGTGTGCGGCCCCGTCCCACTCGTCGAGCAGGCGGTGGCCGCGGGCGGAGCCGGTCAGCTCGACGTGACGTTCCAGCAAGTCACCCACGGCGTCGACGTCGCCGCCCTCGAGACGGCGCGCCTCGACCAGCTGGGTGTTGATGCGCGCCAGGATCTTGGCGGCCGGATCGAACACGTAGCACACGCCTCCCGTCATGCCCGCGCCCAGGTTGAACCCCGTCGGCCCGACGATGACGACGACACCACCGGTCATGTACTCGCAGGCGTGCTCACCCGTTCCCTCGACGACCGCGCGCGCACCCGAGTTGCGCACGGCGAACCGCTCGCCCGCGCGACCCGCGACGAACAGCTCACCGCCGGTGGCGCCGTACAGCACGGTGTTGCCGACCAGGACGGGGTCGCCGCGGTCATCGACGGGCGGCCGGACCACGATCCGACCACCGGCCATTCCCTTGCCGACGTAGTCGTTGGCCTCACCCGTCAGCACGAACTCGACACCTTGGGCGAGGAACGCCCCGAAGCTCTGTCCCGCCTCGCCGGAGAAGCGCGCGGTGACGGTCTGCTCGGGCATCCGATCACCGAACTCCAGCCCGATCGCTCCACCCAGGCGGGCGCCGACGGTGCGGTCGGTGTTACGGATGTCGAAGTCGAACGACTCTCCGGTACCGCTCCACAACGCCTTGAACATGGCGTCGTGGACCTCGTCGCCCAGCCGGTCACGGGGCGCCTGGATGGGCAGGCTGGCCTCGTAGTGGCGGGTTCCCGGCGGAGGTGGCGTCAGCAGCGGAGCCAGATCGACGCTGCGGGCGCGATCGTGCTCCACGTCGCGCGGGGCGAGCAGGTCGACCCGGCCGATGATCTCGTCCATCGAGCGTGCGCCCAGGCGCGCCAGACCGGCCCGCACCTCCTCGGCGACGAACAGCAGGTACGTCGCGACGGTCTCGGGCGTGCCCGCGTACTTGTCGCGCAGATCGCGGCGCTGCGTGGCCACGCCCACCGGGCAGGTGTCGCGATGGCACGCGCGCGCCATGATGCAGCCCTCCGCCAACAGCACCGACGTGCCGAAGCCGTACTCGTCGGCACCCAGCAGCGCCGCGATCAGCACGTCGCGGCCCGTGCGGAACCCGCCGTCGACCTGGACGCGCACGCGACCCCGCAGGCCGTTGCCCATGAGGGTCTGCTGGGTCTCGGCGAGCCCGAGCTCCCATGGCAGGCCGGCGTGCTTGATCGACGACAGCGGCGAGGCGCCCGTGCCCCCGTCGCACCCGGCGATCTGCACCGCATCCGCCAGGCCCTTGACCACACCCGCCGCGACCACGCCGACGCCGGTGCTCGACACCAGCTTGACGCTCACGCTGGCGAACGGGTTGACCTGCTTGAGGTCGAAGATCAGTTGAGCGAGGTCCTCGATCGAGTAGATGTCGTGATGCGGCGGCGGAGAGATGAGGCTCACACCGGGCTGGGTGTGCCGCAGCCGGGCGATCAGGTCGGACACCTTGTGCCCCGGCAGGTGACCGCCCTCCCCCGGCTTCGATCCCTGCGCCATCTTGATCTGCAACTCGTCGGCGTACGCCAGGTACTGCGGCGTCACGCCGAACCGGCCGGACGCCACCTGCTTGGACTTCGAGTTGGCGTCCCGATCCTGGCCGCGGGTGATGAACCGCCGGGGATCCTCGCCACCCTCGCCGGTGTTCGACGAGGCGCCGAGCATGTTCATCGCGACCGCGAGGGTCTCGTGCGACTCGGGCGACAGCGCGCCGAGTGACATGGCGCCGGTGAAGAAGCGCTGCACGATGCTGGTGGCCGGCTCCACCTCGTCGATGGGCACCGGTGTCGTCGCGGCCACCGGCTCGAGCAGGTCACGCGGCTCGGTCGGCGGTCGCTCGTTGACCAGCCGCGCGAACTCGTCGTACTGCGCCGTGCGACCGGTGTCGGCGGCCACGGCGAGGAGATGCGCGGCCCGCTGCTCGACGGTGTCGACCTCCGCGTGCGCCGGCGGCGCGGGCTCACCGTCATCGGTGACCAGGCCGATCGACCGGTGCAGCGCGTCGATCACGTCGGGGTTGTTGGCGTGGTACTCGCCGCGGCGCTTGAACTTGTAGAAACCTGGGCTGTCGAGCGCGGCACGATCGGCGTACGCCGCGGTGTGGCGCGTCAGGACATCGTCGCCCAGCTCACGCAGACCGATGCCGCCGACGATCGACGGGGTACCCCGCAGGCAGCGGTCGATCACGTCCGTGCCCAGACCGATCGCTTCGAAGATCTGCGCGGACCGGTACGAGTCGAGCGTCGAGATGCCCATCTTCGACATGATCTTGAGCACGCCGTCCGCGATCGCGCTGGCGTACGCCTCCTGAGCCTCACCGGCGGACCCCGAGTCCCGGCCGAGGCGACCTGCGTCGGCGAGCTCCGTGATCGTCTCCAGCGCCAGCCGCGGACAGATCGCATCCGCTCCGTAGCCGAGCAGCGTTGCGAACGCGTGTGTCTCGCGCGCGTCGTCGGTCTCGATGATCAGACTGACGTGGGTGCGCAGGCGTGCATCGACCAGCGCATGGTGCACCGCACCGACCGCGAGCAGCGCCGGCACCGCCGCACGCTCCGGGCCGATCTTGCGGTCGCTGCAGACCAGCAGTCCCGCCCCGTCGCGTACGGCCGCCACCGCCTCGTCCGCGAGCGCGTCCAGGCGTGCCTCGAGGCCACCCGGACCGGCGGCGACCTCGAAGGTCGTGTCGAGCCCCGCCACACCGAACGGCAGATCGTGGTCCATGAGCAGCCCGCGCAGCCCCGCCGGGTACATCAGGAACCCGTCGAGCTCCAGCAGGCGCACAGCGTGCGGCGTCTCCGAAAGCAACGGCGCGCGCGGCCCGAGCTGGGTGCGCAGACTCATCACCTTCCACTCGCGGAGGTGATCGATCGGTGGGTTGGTCACCTGCGCGAACCGCTGCTTGAGGTAGTGGTGGATCGTCCGCGGCCGGTCGGTCAGCACCGCCAGGGCGGTGTCATCGCCCATCGACGACACCGGCTCCTTGCCGTCGTTGGCAAGCGGGCGCAGGACCGCGGTCTGCTCCTCCTTGGTGAACCCCGCCTGGATCTGCCGGGCGAGCAGGTCCCCGGGGGCGTGGTCGACCGGCCGCCCCGCTGTGATGGAGCGCTCCGCGGCACGCAGCCAGTCACCGTACGGGCGCTGCGCGGCCAGCCGCTCCTTGAGCGCGGCGTTCTCGATCAGCCCGCGATCGAGGTCGAACAGCACCATCTCGCCCGGACCGAGGCGTTCGCGACGCACGCCGCCGCGGCCGGCCGTACGCACCGCGCCGACCTCGCTCCCACAGACGATCAGACCGTCGCCGCACACCTGGTAGCGCAGGGGACGCAGGCCGTTGCGGTCGAGCGTCGCGCCCACGCGCTGGCCGTCGGTGAACACCAGGCCGGCGGGGCCGTCCCACGGCTCGACCAGCGCCGCGTGGTAGCGGTAGAAGTCGCGCACCGCGGGCGGCAGGTCGCTGCTGCCCTCCCACACCTGGGGCACGAGCATCGCCATCGCGTGGTCGATCGAGCGACCAGCGCGCAGCAGCAGCTCGAGCGCAATGTCCAACTTCGCCGAGTCCGACGCCGTCCCGTCGATGAGCGGTTCCAGCGCGGCCTCACCGGCGTCGCCGAGCTCCGGCCAGTCCGCGCCCAGGTTGCCCGTCCGGGCTCGCATCAGGTTGACGTTGCCATCGATGGTGTTGATCTCGCCGTTGTGGCACAGCAGCCGGAACGGCTGTGCGCGATCCCACGTCGGCAGTGTGTTGGTCGAGTACCGCTGGTGGAACACGGCGAACGGCGCCACGAACGCGTCGTCGCACAGGTCCGGGTAGAAGGCGGCGAGCTGGTCGGCGGCACTCAGCGCCTTGTAGGTCACGGTGGCGAAGCCGAACGAGGCGAAGTAGGCCGCGACGCCTGCCGTCGCGGTGCGGCGCTCCGCCGCGCGACGCGCCAGGTAGGCGCGGCGCTCCCGGTCGGTGTCGCCGGTGGGGGGTGCTGTGAACAGCGCCTGCTCGATCGTGGGCAGGGATGTGCGGGCCTGGTGGCCGAGCACGGCGGGGACCGTGGGTACGGTCCGCCATCCGATGAACGACAGATCCTGTGACGCCAGGGCATCCTCGATGATTGCCCGGGCCTGACGTCGAGCGTCATCGCCGCGCTGGTGGTCGCCGCCGTCGAGGAAGCACATGGCGACACCGACGTCGTCCCGGTCGACCGTGGTGCCCAGGCGCTCGGCCTCGGCCGCGAGGAACGCGCGGGGCACCGGCAGCAGGATCCCCGCGCCATCGCCCGTCTTGCTGTCCGACGCGACGGCGCCGCGGTGGCGGACGCCGCACAGGCCGTCGATGGCGGCGTCGACGATCGCCCGCGTCGCACCACCATCGACGTCCGCGACGAAGCCGATGCCGCACGCATCGTGCTCTCGGGTTGGGTCGAACATGCTCATGGTGCTCCCATCCCGGCTCGGTGTGAAGTTGGCTGAAGAACGGCAACGACGGTGCCCGCATCTGTGATGCCAGCACCGTCGCCTCGGGGGCGCAGTCTAGCCAGGCCCCCGCCGGGCGGCTACGCTCCGGCGCCCGCGAACTTCGCGGAGCCTGGTTCCACGAAACACGCGCAGGAGCGCAGTCGCTACGCTCCGGCGCCCGCGAACTGGGTTTGGTACAGGTCGGCGTACAGCCCCTCCGCCCGGACCAGTTCGGCGTGCGTGCCCTGCTGCACGACCCGCCCACCGTCGATCACCAGGATCAGGTCTGCCCCGATGATCGTGGACAGACGGTGGGCGATGACCAGCGACGTCCGGCCGACCAGTGCCGTGCGCAACGCCGCCTGCACCGCCGCCTCGGACTCGCTGTCAAGGTGGGCCGTCGCCTCATCGAGGACGATGACGGCCGGGTCCTTGAGCAGCACGCGCGCGATGGACACCCGTTGCTTCTCACCGCCTGACAGGCGGTAGCCGCGCTCGCCGACCACGGTGCGGTACCCGTCGGGCAACGCGGCGATGACATCGTCGATCTGTGCCGCGCGGCAGGCCTCGCGGATCTCATCCTCGGTGGCGTGCGGTGCCGCGTAGCGCAGGTTGGCGAGCACCGTGTCGTGGAACAGGTGCGGGTCCTGGCTGACGACGCCGACCGCCGCGCGCAGCGACGCGACCGTGACGTCGCGCACGTCGTGGCCGTCGAGGCGCACCGCGCCGCCGGTCACGTCGTACAGACGCGGCACCAGCGCGGTCAGGGTGGTCTTGCCCGCCCCCGACGGGCCGACCAGTGCCACGGTCTGCCCCGCTGCGGCGGTGAAGCTGACGTCGTCGAGCACGACGGGGCCGGCTGTCGTGTCGAGCACCTGGCTCCACCCGGTCTCCAGCGACGCCAGGGAACTGTCGGCTGCCGACGGGTACGCGAACGTGACGTGATCGAACGTCACCTCGCCGCGCGGCGCGTCGAGCGCGACCGCGTCCGGGGCGTCGGTGATCGGGTGGGGCAGGTCGAGGATCTCGAAGACCCGGTCGAAGCTGATCAGCGCCGTCAGCACGTCGACCGGGGCGTTGGACAGAGCCGCCAGCGGCGAGTACGCCGTGAGCACCAGCGCGGCGAAGGCGACGACGTCACCGACCGACATGCCGCCGGACAGCACGAAGCGCCCGCCCACCAGGTAGACCGCAGCGGTCCCCAGCGCGCCCACCAGCGACATCGTCGCGAAGAACAACCGCCCGACGACGGCACTGCGGACGCCGACGTCGGCCACGCGTTCGGCACTGGCACCGAACTGCTCCGCCTCGCGCTCGTAGCGCCCGAACAGCTTGACCAGCGTGGCTCCCGCGACGTTGAACCGCTCGGTCATCAGCGTGTTCATGTCGGCGTTGAGCTGCATCGACTCCCGGGTGAGCGCCTGCAGCCTGCGACCGGCGAGCTTGGCGGCCAGCACGAACACCGGCAGGACCGAGAGCACCACCAGCGTCAGGCGCCACTCGAGCGCGAACATCGATGCGAGCGCGACAGCCACCTGCACGGTGTTGGCGGTCAGTGTCCCGAACGTCCCGGTGAGCGCGCGCTGCGCCCCGATCACGTCGTTGTTGAGGCGGCTGATCAGCGCACCGGTCTGCGTCCGCGTGAAGAAGGCGACCGGCATGCGCTGCACGTGCTGGAACGCCCGCTGCCGCATGTCCGCGATCAGCTGCTCACCAAGCCACGACGAGTAGTAGCGCTGGGCGATCGAGAACACGACGGTCAGCAATGCGAGCGCCACGAGCCCGAGCGCGTTGAGCGTGACGGTGCGCGCGACCCCGGCCGGTACGACGCCGTCCCGCACGGAGCTCAACGCGTCGACGATGCGCTTGATCAGCCACGGCGGGGCGACCACGAGCGCCGAGGCGACCACGATGGTGACGATCAGCGCCGCCAGCTTGGCCCGGTGGGGACGCGCGAAGTCGCGCCACACGCGACCGATCAGTCCGCTGGGCAGCTGCCGGTCCAGGCTGCCGTCGAGCCCGCGTCGCACCAGCGACGTGTTGGGCATCATCCCCCGCCCGCCACCCAGGCGCGCGCTCACGCCGCCACCCCTGCGCGGTGCGTGGCGGTCATGGCTGCGGACGAGCGGATAGGCACGGCTGCCGCCACGCTATCCGCGGCGGCCATCGCCGGCGCACCCCATGCCGGGCCGCCCCCACCCCGAACTGTGCTCCCACTCCGAACCACCCGCCCCACCACGCGACAGGGACGACGGGGTGGTGCTGCGAACGTCCGGGTGGTGCTGCGAACGTCCGGGTGGTGCTGCGAATTTGCGGGGTGATGGTGCGAACGGCGGGGTGGTTGACAAATGGGGGGCTGGGCGCGATGAATGTCAACCGCCCCGACCAACCGCAACCGCCCCGACCAACGCCGACCACCCCGGAAGGTCAGGCGTCGTCCATCGCGGCGTCGACCTGCTGGACGAGCGTCTCCCACCGCTGCGCCGCCGCGGCGACGCGATCCGACACGACGGCGTGCTCCATCGTCAGCTCGCGCCCCGCCTCGGGGTCCTCGTACGTCGCCGGGTCCGCGAGCAGTTCCTCGAGCTGGCGCAGCCGGCGCTCGGCTCGCTCGAGCTCTGCCTCCGCCACCGCGAGCGCGTCGCGCAGGCCCTGTGTCCGTCGGCGCAGCTCAGCGGCCTCGCGCCGCTGATGGCGCCGGTCGACGGTCGTCCGCCCGCCCGCCGCAACCGCGTCCCCGTTGCCGGCGCGGTCTGCGGGACGTCGCCCCTGCACGCGGGCGATGTAGGCGTCGAGATCGGGGGCGACGAGTTCGGCGCCGCCGTCACCGACCGCGCAGATGCCGTCGGCGACGGCGCGGATGAGCGCACGGTCGTGGGTCACCAGCAGGACGGTGCCCCGGTAGGACCCCAACGCCGCCGTCAACAGCTCGCGGCTGTCGAGGTCGAGGTGGTTGGTCGGCTCGTCGAGGCACAGCAGGTTGGCCGGTCCGACGACGAGCTTGGCCAGGGCGAGGCGGGTGCGCTCACCGCCGCTGCACTGCCCGACGCGCTTGTCGACCGTGTCGCCAGGAAAGCCGAACGCGCCGAGCACGGACCGCGGGTTGCCCCCGCGATCCCCCAGCGCCTCCTCGAGCTCGGCGAGCACCGTGCGTCCGCCGTCAAGCGCGTCGGCGAGGTGCTGCGCGAAGTAGGCGGGCGTGACGTTGTGACCCAGACGACGCGTCCCCGCGTCGGGCTGCTCCACGTCCGCGACGAGGCGCAGCAGCGTTGACTTGCCGGCACCGTTCGGACCGAGCACGGCGATCGTGCGCTCGCGTTCGACGATCAGGTCCAGACCGTCGAACACCGTCGTGTCACCGTACGCCTTGCGAACGCCGTCGAGGACGACGACATCGCGTCCCGAGCGCGGCGGATCGGGCAACGACAACCGCAGCCTCGGGCGCCGGACACCGGGCACCTCGATGCGTTCGACGCGCTCCAACGCCTTGATGCGGCTCTGCACCTGGCGGGCCTTGGTCGTCTTCGCCCGGAACCGCTCGACGAACGCCTCGGTCTGGGCGATCTGCTTCGCCTGCGTCGCCGCCGCTGCCTCCAGCCGCTCGCGCTCGGCCTCGCGCCGGGTCACCCAGGTCGTCCAGTTGCCCGGTCCGAAGCGGTGTCCTCCGGAGCCCTCGAGCTCCAGCACGTGCGTGGCGGTCCGGTCGAGGAACCACCGGTCGTGGCTGACAGCCACGACCGCCCCGTCGTAGGCGGCCAGGTAGTCGGCCAGCCAGTCTCCCGCCGCGAAGTCGAGGTGGTTGGTCGGTTCGTCGAGCAACAGCACGTCTGGCCGGCGCAGCAGCAGGCGCCCGAGCGCGACGCGCATCATCCATCCGCCCGACAGCGCGGCGACCTCACCCAGCATCTCACCGTCGGAGAAGCCCAGCCCCGCCAGCACCTTGCGGGCGCGCGCCTCGACGGCGTAGCCCTCGGCACTGTCGAACTGGTCCGCCGCCTGGCCGTACCGTCGCAGCAGGGCGCCGTCGTCGGCTCCGGCACCGTCGGCGAGCTGCTCCTCGAGCGCACGCATCGTGCGTTCGGCGTCGACGACCTCCGCCGCGGCCGCGACCACGGCCTCGAGCACCCGCTGGCCGCGCACCCCGGTGACGTCCTGGCGTGCGTAG
Organism: Euzebyales bacterium; assembly: GCA_036374135.1. Taxonomy (NCBI): domain Bacteria; kingdom Bacillati; phylum Actinomycetota; class Nitriliruptoria; order Euzebyales; species Euzebyales bacterium. Next base: position 24,304 of record DASUUK010000015.1, on the reverse strand, counting down.
CCGACCGTGACACCGCCCGCGCGCGTGACAGTCCCGGCGTTGGGTTCGTCCTCGCCGGCCAGCAGCCGCAGCAGCGTCGTCTTGCCCGACCCGTTCGCCCCGATGACGCCGACCCGCATCTGTGGGCTCAGCTGCAGGTCCAGATCGCGTAGCACGACCTGCGAGCCGTAGGCGCGGGACAAACGGTGGGCGGCGAGCACGCCCGCAGCCTAGCGGCGGCAGGGACCCGTGCCGCTAGGGTGTGGCGCCATGAATCTGACGACGCCCCACTTCTGGGTCGGGTTCGCGCTCGTGTCGATCTGGGCGGTCATCGCCGGGTGGTCACTCGCGCTGCGCCTGCTTGGCTACGACGAGACGCCGACGTTCTGGCGTGTGGTCTCGATCGCGCAGATCCTGCTGGTGATCCAGCTGACGATCGGTCTCGTGCTCATGGTGCTGGGCGGCCGTCCCGGCGACGGCTCCTGGTTCATCTACATCTTCCACCCCCTCTACGGCATCGTGTTTCCGCTGGTCACCCTGATCTTCGCCCACAAGTGGTCCCGCGAGGGACGCTTCCACCCGCACGCAGCGTTCGCGGTGGCGGGCCTGGTCATCTTCGGCCTGTCCGCGCGCGCGATGATGGTCGGCCTGGGTCTCGGCTAGTTCACCGAACAACCGGGCGGCCGATGAGGCAGACTGGGGGCATCGACATCTGCGACACTCACGCGGGCGGTGGGAGGACCACCGAGGGGTAGGTGTGCATGGCGCCATTGGCCGGATCCGCATGGGGACAGCGAGCGCTGGCAGCCGCGCTCGTCTTCATCGGCATACCGGCGATACTGTCGATCTCGGCGTTCTGGCAGGAGGCCCCGATCCGGGAGGGCGAGCCGTCGCCCCGCACGGTGCTCGCACCGGACCCGATCCGCGTCGACGACCCCGAGACGACCGAGCGCGAGCGCCGCAACGCCGCCGAGAGCGTCGAGCCCGTGCGCGTCCCTGACAACGACGCGCGGGCGGAGATCGTGCAGAAGGTGCAGGACACGTTCGCGAGGGTCGCCAAGGCCCGCGAGCCGGCGAGCGGTGACGGCGGTGGGCAGCTGACGCGGACCGAACAGGTCGCCAGTCTGATCGAACAGCTGGACCTGAACGTCGAGGTCATCCGCGCGCTCGTCGCGCTCGACGACGCCGAGCTCGGCATCGTCACCGAGCAGACCGTCGAGATGGCCCGCGAGTTGGCGCAGCGGGACTTCTCCGCCGAGGAGCTGCAGCAGACCATCGACCGCATCGACGCACTGCTGGTGCTGCGCGACTTCCCTGGCGACGTCGGGCGGACGGCCGTCAAGCCGATCCTCGCGGATGCGCTGCAACCCACGGTCCGCGTCGACGAGGAGGCGACCGCTGCCGCGCGCGAGCGCGCCGCGGCGGCCGTGGTCCCGCTGGAGAAGAGCTTCGCCCCCGGCGCCCCGATCGTGCAGGTCGGAGACGTCGTCACCGACGTGCAGATGGCAGCGCTGCGCACCCGCGGCCTCGAGGGCGCCAACCCGTGGGTCACCGCGGCGCAGGCCCTGGCGCTGACCACGGCGATCGCCGCCGCCATGGCGTTCTACCTGCGCGCGTACCGTCGCGAGATGTGGGGTTCCGCGCGGCTGGTGCTGCTGCTGTCGGTGCTGGTCGTGCTGTTCACGCTCACCCTTCAGGCCGTCGTGCTGCTGACGGCCGGATCCGGGTCGCTGATGTACCTGCTGCCGGCGGGCGCGTTCGTCATGCTGGCCACGATCCTGTTCGACCCCCCGGTCGGGGTGCTGGTCACGGTGCCGATCTCGACCGTGGTCGCCTTCCTCGCGCCCGGACGGCCTGGGATCACCGCCTTCGCGGCGCTGAGCTGCCTGGCCAGCGTGCCGCTGGTCTCGCGCCTGTCGGCCCGCGGCGCGCTGCGGCGGGCCGCGTGGCAGTCCACGCTCGCCTACGGCGCGTTCGCCGGCGTGCTGGCCGCCGTCTTCGACGAGCCCGGCGACATCGGCTACGCGGCGCTCGCGGGCCTGGGCAGCGGGGTGCTGTCGGCAGTCATCGTCAACGCGACGCTGCCCTTCCTCGAGTCGGTGTTCGGCGTGCTGACCGCGACGAGCCTGCTCGACCTCGCCGACCGCAACCACCCGCTGCTGCGCGAGCTGGAGTCCAAGGCGCTGGGCAGCTACAACCACTCGGTCGAGGTCTCGAAGATGACCGAGCGAGCGGCGCGGGCGATCGACGCCGACAGCCTGCTGGCCGGCGTGGCGGCCCTGTACCACGACATCGGCAAGGTCCAGCGACCGTACTTCTTCGTCGAGAACCAGTTCGGCATCGACAACCCGCACGAGAACCTGGCACCCGAGGTGTCGGCCCGGATCATCAAGGAGCATGTGACCGACGGCATCCAGATCGCCCGCAGCTACCGGATGCCCGCCGAGATCGTCGAGGGCATCCGCACCCACCACGGGACCACGCTCGTCGGCTACTTCTACCGCCAGGCGGCCAACGCGGCGCCGGACGGCACGACCGTCGACGAGAAGCAGTTCCGCTACGACGGCAAGAAGCCGGCGTCGAAGGAGATGGCCATCCTCATGCTGGCCGACTGCTGTGAGGGTGCGACACGTGCCGCGGCGCTGTCGGACCGCAACCTGACGCGCGAGGCGATCGCCGACATCGTCGGCGGCCTGGTGGACGACCGGGTCGAGGACGGCCAGCTCGACGAGGCCAACATCACCTTCCGGGAGCTGCGGAGCGTGCGCGACTCACTGATCGAATCGTTGTGCTACGTGTACCACCCGCGGATCACGTACCCCGAGCTGCGCCCGCGGGCGACGACCGGCGGAGCGCCGGCGCCGACGGCCAACGGTGTGGTCAAGCACACCGACGCCCCCGGCGACGGCGCGGACCGCGAGCGCGTCGAACGGTCGTCGAGCCGGTCGTAGCACCGCGCGGACACCGGCGCGCCGTACGCGGACGACCGGCGCGCCCGTCAGCGCTCGAGACGGAACCCGAGGTCGGCCTCGACGTCCTCGACGTCCATCTGCGCCTTCTGGAGCTTGCCGGCGTAGTCCCAGTTGACCGACTGCCAGCGCGTGAACTGGTCGAGCACCCACTGGCCGGACAGCCGGCTGCCGTTGCCGGACCGGCCGTTTCCGCCGAACGGCAGATGCGCCTCGGCACCGGACGTCGAGTTGTTCACGCTGAGCATCCCGGCCGACACCCGCTCGCGGAACCGGAACACGCTCCGGGGGTCGTTGGTGTAGATGGCCGCCGACAGGCCGTAGCCGTGCCCGTTGGCCAGCGTGATGGCCTCGTCGAGGTCGGCGCAGCGCATCACCCCGACCAGCGGACCGAAGGTCTCGGTGCGGTACAGCTCGTCGTCGGCCGTCACCCCCGCGGCGATCGTCGGGTGGTAGAAGATCCCGGCGTCGGGGTCACCGACGAAGCCCCGGCGCGGGTTGTCGGCCGTGATCCGACCGACTCCCGACGACCCGCTGATCCGGTGGTGGTCGGCAATCAGGTCCAGCCAGCCTTCGAAGCGCTCGGCGAACCTCGCGTCGAGCATCGGCCCGTACACGACGGCGTCCATCGGGTCACCGACCGCAGCCTGCTCGGTGGCCTGCGTGAACCGCCGGAGGAACTCGTCGTGGATCTCGTCGGCGACGATGGCGGTGCCCAGCGACGTGCAACGCTGTCCCGCGGTGCCGAATCCGCTGAACAGGGCGCCCTCGACGGCGAGATCGAGATCGGCGTCGGCGAGCACCACCATCGGGTTCTTGCCGCCGAGCTCCAGGCACGGCTGCTGGAGGTGCCGCCCGCACAGCCCGCCGATCTCGCGCCCGACCTCCGTCGATCCGGTGAACCCGACCTTGTCGACCAGCCCGGCGTCCAGCGACCGTTCCAGACCGGCGAACGTCTCCTTGCCGTCGGCGAGCACCAGGTTGAGCACCCCGTCGGGCAGCCCACCGGCGACGAACAGCTCGAACAGGGCGTGGCCGGCCGCCGCCGCGTACTCCGCTGGCTTCCATACCACGGTGTTGCCGCACAGCAACGCCGGGATCAGGTACCACGACGGCACTGCGACCGGGAAGTTGCCGGCGGTGATGATCGCCGCGGCGCCGACGGGCATGCGGTAGGTGAACAGCTGCTTGTCGGGCATCTCGCTCGGCACCGTCTGCCCGTAGAGCCGGCGTCCCTCCCCCAGGAAGAAGTCGCACGTGTCGATGATCTCCTGGACCTCACCGAGCGCCTCGACGTAGGGCTTGCCGATCTCGTCGGTGACCAGCCGCGCCAGGGCCTCCTTGTTGGCCTCGACGATCCGGCCGATCTGCTGGATGATGCGGCCGCGCCGCGGTGCGGGCGTCGCGGCCCAGCCACGCTGCGCGGCCCGCGCGGCCTCACAGGCCGCGACCATCGTATCGCCGTCGCCGAGGTCGACTTCGGCGACCGCATCGTCGAGCCGCGCGGGATTGTGGTTGGTCCGCAGCGCCCGACGTGCATCCTGCGCGGCACCCGCCACGATCGAGCTGACGTGCATCACCATGGTCACCCTCCTGCGCGGTCGTGGATGCACACGATGCCGTGCCGCCACCCGCGCGTCCAGCGCGAGCCGCACACGGTGGCCGTGCAGCTTTTACGTGCTGGAAATGGACTGCAAACCTGCGAGCAAGGAAGGCCACCTACCTTTCCTCACGTGCTGGTCGCCCACCCTCGCCCGTGGCACACGTCACGGACCGCGGCCAACACCCTCGCACCGTCCGCGGCGGGCTTCTTCGGCTCGGGCCCGCCGCGGCGGTGCGCGTCTTCGCGCCGGTTGACCGGCGCCTATCCGGCGGTCACGGCGTCCGACGTCGCCCACACCGCGCGGCCCGTGTCAGCCGACGACAACAGGTCCGGGTGTTGCGGCACGACGCGGACCGTGTACCCGTACTCGCCGGAGTGGTCGCACGTGAAATGCGCGGTGTACCGCTCCGCGCCGTCACGCGTGCCCACATGGGTCATCGTCTCGACGACCGGGTCGACGATGCGCCCGTCGGCATTGACCGTGCCGTGCACGACCTCGACCTGCACCTCGGCGGCGCGCAGCGCGCCCAGGTCGACCACCGCCTCGACGTCGCAGCCCGTCCCGACCGATGTCGCCGAGTCGTCCCCGGTCACACCGACCACGCGCAGCTTCGACCACGCGTCGTCGATCCGCGCGCGCCAGTGCGCGAGGGCACGTGCCCGGCGGTGGTTGTCGGCGGCCAGGTCCCGGGCGCGGTCGGCCAACGGCACGTACAGCTCGGTCGCGTACTCGCGCACCATGCGCGCGGCCAGAACCTGCGGCCCCAATGTGTACAGGGACCGGCGCACGCGCGCCAGCCAGCGGCGCGGCAGCGGCCCGTCCGACCGGTCGTAGAACAGCGGCACGATGCCGCGTTCGATCACGTCGAACAGCGACTGGGCATCGGCGGCGTCCTGATGACCGACGTCGCCGAGATCATCGTCGCTGCCGATGGCGAAGCCGTTCTCGCCGTCGTACATCTCGTCCCACCAGCCGTCGAGCGTCGAGCAGTGCAGCGCACCGTTGAGCACCGCCTTCTGCCCAGACGTGCCGCACGCCTCGTGGGGGCGGCGCGGGGTGTTGAGCCACACGTCGACACCCGAGTACAGGGCGCGCGCGATGTCCATGTCGTAGTCCTCGACGAACACCAGGCGGGTGCGCAGGTCCGGGTCGCCTCCGAAGTGGACGAGCTGACGGATCAGGTCCTTGCCGAGGTCGTCGCGCGGATGGGCCTTGCCGGCGAACACGAACTGCACCGGACGGTCGGTCGCGAGGAGCAGCCGGCGCAGCCGGTCGGGGTGGCGCAGCAACAACGTGCCGCGCTTGTACTCCGCGAAGCGCCGGGCGAAGCCGATCGTCAGCACGCCAGGGTCGCCGATGCCCTCCGTCCACTCCAGCGCGACCGCACGCTCGCCGCGTCGCTGCGCCTGGGCGCGCACCGCCCGGCGCAACCGCCCGAGCATCCGCTCGCGCGCCCGCTCGCGGGCCCGCCACAGCGCGTCGTCTGTGATCTCGTCGACGCGGTCCCAGGCCTGCGGGTTGTCGGGCCAGTCGGGCGCGAGGTGGCGCTCGTACAGCCCGGTCATCTCCGGGCCGATCCACGTCAGCGCGTGGACGCCGTTGGTCACCGACGTGATCGGCGTCTCCTCCTCGGGCAGGTCGGGCCACAGCGAGGTGAACATGCGCCGCGAGACGGTCCCGTGCAGCTGCGACACGCCGTTGGCCAGCGCGGACAACCGCAGCCCGAGCACCGCCATGTTGAACGGCTCGTGCGCGCCCGGCGTGTGCTGGCCGAGGGCGAGTACACGGTCGACGTCGACCCCGCAGGCCGCCGCGACAGCGGGAAGGTACCGGCGCATCAGGTCGGCCGGGAACTTGTCGATGCCCGCCGGCACGGGGGTGTGGGTGGTGAACAGCACGCCGGCGCGTGCGGCCTCGACCGCCTCGTCGAACGCCAACCCGTCGTCGGTGATCAAGGTCCGCACACGCTCGAACTGCAGGAACCCCGCGTGACCCTCGTTGGAGTGGAACAGCTCGGGCGTGGACAGCACCTCACCCATCCCGATCGCCAGCCGCAGCGCCCGGACGCCGCCGATGCCCAGGACCAGCTCCTGGCGCAGCCGGTGCTCGGTGTCACCGCCGTAGAGCCGATCGGTGACGTCACGGTCAGCGGGGGCGTTGCGCGGCAGGTCGGTGTCGAGCAACAGCAGCGGCACGCGACCGACGTCGGCCTTCCAGATCTGGCACGCCACCTGCGAACCGGCGAGGTCCACCGACACCGTCGCCGGCTCGCCGTCGACCTCGAGGCGGCGCAACGGCAGCGAGTGCGGGTTGAGATCCGGGTAGCGCTCGCGCTGCCAGCCGTCGGCGTCGAGGAACTGGTTGAAGTAGCCGTGGCGATACAGCAGGCCGACGCCGATCATCGTCAGCCCCGCGTCGCTGGCGGCCTTCAGGTGATCGCCGGCCAGGACGCCCAGGCCCCCCGAGTAGGTCTGCATGACGTGCGTCAGGCCGAACTCGGGCGAGAAGTAGGCCACGACCGGCATCGTCCGGTCGTGATCGGCGGCCCACCGTGGGCCCCGCACATAGGCCTCGAGCTCGCTGTGCTGGCGCGTGAGGGCGGCGACGAACGCGCGGTCGGCGGCCAACGCCGAGATCCGCGCAGGCTCCAGCGCTCCGAGCAGGGTGACAGGGTTGCCGCTCGCCTCCCACAGGGACGGATCGGCCCAGCGGAACAGCTCCCGGGTCTGGTGGTCCCACACCCACCGCAGGTTCGCCGCGAGCTGGTGGAGTGGCAGCAGCTCGGCTGGCAGGGACGGTCGCACCTGGAAGGTGCGCAGCGCTTCGATCACAGGCCTTGCCTTCGTCGTGTCACGGTCGGGGTGGATGCCGCCCCCGCGTCCGCCGGCGCGATCCGGCGACGGCGCAGCCTAGCCGCGCCGCGTGACCCGCTCCGCCACCGCGCGCGTGTACAGGGTCCGTCCCTGCCGCACGCGGACGGACCACCGCGAAGAAATCCGGCTGACAGCGGGCGTAGGCTGCCCGCCGGCCCGGGTAAACCATGACACGTACCGTTCGCGCAGCGGCCGTCGACCTTGGCCGTGGGAGCGCGGCACCCGTCGCGCGACGCAGCAGCGCCGCACCGGGAGGAACTGTGAAGAACCGAGTCGTCATCTCGAGCATCACACCGACGGTCGACGCGGGACGCCACGCCGTCAAGGCGGTCGTCGGTGATGACGTCATCGTCGGCGCGGACATCCTCCGCGAGGGCCACGAGCTGCTGGCGGCGTGCATCCGCTTCCGCGGGCCGCACGACACGCGATGGCGCGAGGCTCCGATGCGCGAGGACGTCAACGACCGCTGGTTCGGGTCGTTCCCCGTCGACGCGATGGGCCCGTGGCGCTACACGGTCATGGCCTGGACCGACCACTACCGGTCGTGGCTGCGCGGTGCCCGCCGCAAGGTCGAGGCCGAGACCAGCGACGTCGAGCTGACGTTCGCCGACGGCGCCAACCTGCTTGAGCGCCGCCTCGAGCGGCTGCCGCGCGCGTTGAGGGAGGTGCTGACCGAGGCGATCGAGGTCATGCGCGGTGACGCCGGGCCCGCTGCGAAGTTGGTCGCCGCGGCGGACGAGGACCTGCTGGCGCTGCTGGATCGCCATCCGGAGCGGATGGACCGGACGATCTCCCGGCCCGAGCTGCCGCTGTGGGTGGATCGTGAGCGGGGCAGGTTCAGTGCGTGGTACGAGCTGTTCCCCCGGTCGTACGGCGCGACCGAGACGACCAGCGGCACGTTCGCCGACGCGGCCAAACGCCTGCCGGCGATCGCCGAGATGGGCTTCGACGTCGTGTACCTGCCACCGATCCACCCGATCGGCACCACCAATCGCAAGGGGCCCGGCGGCCCCCATGACCTGGATCCCGGGCCTGACGCGCCGGGCGTGCCGTGGGCGATCGGCAGCGCCGACGGCGGGCACATGTCGGTGCACCCCGACCTGGGCACCATCGAGGACTTCGACGCCTTCGTCGCCGAGACCCGTGCCAACGGCATGGAGGTCGCGCTCGACTTCGCGATCCAGTGCTCGCCGGACCACCCCTGGGTCACCGAGCACCCCGAGTGGTTCCGCCGCCGCGCCGACGGATCGATCGCGTACGCCGAGAACCCGCCGAAGAAGTACCAGGACATCTACCCCATCGACTTCGACACGCCCGACATCGAGGGCCTGACCGCCGAGCTCAAGCGCGTGGTCGAGTTCTGGATCGGCCACGACGTGAAGATGTTCCGCGTCGACAATCCGCACACCAAGGCGTTGCCGTTCTGGGAATGGCTGATCTCCGACATCCACGCCGAGCACCCCGACGTGCTGTTCCTCGCGGAGGCGTTCACCCGGCCGAAGATGATGCAGACGCTGGCCAAGCTCGGCTTCAGCCAGAGCTACACGTACTTCACGTGGCGCAACTACAAGCACGAGCTGATCGACTACGTGACCGAGCTCGCGCATGGCGAGATGGCCAACTACTACCGTCCGAACTTCTGGCCGAACACGCCAGACATCCTCCACGAGTACCTGCAGCACGGCGGTCGGCCCGCGTTCAAGGTCCGCCTGGTACTGGCGGCGCTGCTGTCGCCGTCGTGGGGCATGTACTCCGGCTACGAGCTCGTCGAGAACACCCCGTTGCACGAGGGCAGCGAGGAGTACCTCCACTCAGAGAAGTACAGCTACCGGCCCCGCGACTGGGACCAGCCGTACAGCCTCGCGCCCTACATCACGCGGATCAACACGATCCGGCGCTCGTACGCGGCGTTCCGCAGGTTGCGCAACGTGTGGTTCCACCACATCGACAACGACGACATGCTGTGCTTCTCGAAGGTCGGGGCGGACCGCAGCGACGCCGTGCTCACCATCGTCAACCTCAACCCGTTCGAGCCCCGGGAGTCGACCACCTGGCTCGACATGTGGCAGCTGGGTCTGGAGCACGCGGGGCCCTACGAGGCCTACGACCTCGTGACCGAGACCTCCCACATCTGGCACGGCCCCGCGAACTACGTCCGCCTGGATCCGTCCCACGAGCCGGCGCACGTGTTCGCGCTGCGGGCGTTGTAGGAGGATCCGATCCCCAGGCCGCGAGAGAAAGGGCGCGATCCGTGGTCCTGACCGACGACCCCCAGTGGTTCAAGCACGCGATCTTCTACGAGGTGTTGATCCGCGGCTTCCACGACTCGGACAACAATGGCACGGGCGATCTGCGGGGGTTGCTGGGCAAGCTCGACTACGTGCAGTGGCTCGGCGTCGACTGCATCTGGCTGCTGCCCTTCTATCAGTCACCGCTGCGCGATGGCGGGTACGACATCTCCGACTTCCACACGGTCCTGCCGGAGTACGGCACGGTCGAGGACCTCGAGGCGGTCGTGGAGGGCGCGCACGCCCGCGGCATGCGCGTGATCGCCGACCTGGTCGTGAACCACACGTCCGACCGGCACCCGTGGTTCGTCGAGTCGCGCCAGCCCGGGTCCGCCAAGCGCGACTGGTACGTGTGGAGCGACGACAACGAGCGCTATCCCGACGCGCGCATCATCTTCCACGACACCGAGGCGTCGAACTGGACGTGGGACCCCGTCGCCGGTCAGTACTACTGGCACCGCTTCTTCAGCCACCAGCCCGACCTGAACTACGACAACCCCGAGGTCGCCGATGCGATGCTCGATGTCGTGCGGTTCTGGCTCGATCGCGGCCTCGACGGCTACCGGATGGACGCCGTGCCGTACCTGTTCGAACGCGACCGCACCGACTGCGAGAACCTCCCCGAGACCCACGAGTTCCTCCGGCGGGTGCGCAAGGTGGTCGACGACGAGTACGACAACCGCGTGCTGCTCGCCGAGGCCAACCAGTGGCCCGACGACGTCGTGGACTACTTCGGTGACGGTGACGAGTGCCACATGGCGTTCCACTTCCCGGTCATGCCCCGCATGTTCATGGCCGCGCGCAAGGAGGAGGCGCTGCCGATCGTCGAGATCCTCGAGGCCACGCCCAAGATCCCCGACAACTGCCAGTGGGGCATCTTCCTGCGCAACCACGACGAGCTGACGCTCGAGATGGTCACCGACGAGGAACGCGACTACATGTACGCCGAGTACGCGGCCGATCCCCGGATGGTGTCCAACACCGGGATCCGCCGGCGCCTGGCAACGCTGCTCGAGAACGACCGCCGTCTGATCGAGCTGTTCCACGCGCTGCTGTTCAGCCTGCCGGGCTCGCCGGTGATGTACTACGGCGACGAGCTCGGCATGGGCGACAACATCTTCCTCGGTGATCGCGACGGCGTGCGCACCCCGATGCAGTGGAGCATCGACCGCAACGCGGGGTTCTCCCGGGCGGAGTTCGCTGAACTGTACCTGCCGCCGATCATGGATCAGGTCTACAGCTACCAGGCGCTCAACGTCGAGGCCCAGCGCCGGGACCCGAACTCGCTGCTGCAGTGGATCCGCTCGATGATCCACATCCGCAAGGAGCACCAGGTGTTCGGTGTCGGCGACTTCGAGGCGCTGCACCCGTCCAACGGTCGCGTGCTCGCGTTCCTGCGCTCGACCGAGGACGACACCGTGCTCGTCGTCGCGAACATGTCCGGCAACGCGCAGTACGTCGAGCTCGACCTGTCACGCTTCTCCGGCGCCCACCCCGTCGAGATGTTCGGGGGCACCTGGTTCCCCCGCATCGGTGAACTGCCCTATCTCCTGACGCTCGGGCCGCACGGCTTCTACTGGTTCCGCATCGCCCCCGACCAGCACCCGTCATGGGCGAGGGCGAGCGCCAGCGCACCGGCGGGCGGGGACCAGGGGAGCGACGCACGGTGAGCGTGGACGCGCGACCGCTCCGGGCGTGGCTGCACGGCCGGCGCTGGTTCCAGGGCAAGGACCGCACCGTCGACACCGTGACGGTGGTCGACAGCGCGACCCTGCTGTCGCTCGCCCGCTGGCTGCTGGTCGAGGTGCGCTACGACCGAGGTGCGTCGGAACGCTATCAGCTCGTGCTTGTCGACGGCGACGCCGTCGCGGATGCCGGAGAGGCGGTGGCGCTCGCCGGAGGTGCGTGGACCGACGCGACGGCGGACCCGGTCGTGCTCGGCGAGCTGGCGCGCCTCGCCGCGGACGGCGGCGAGATCGCAACCGACGGCGGGCGGGTGATCGAGGGGCAGCCGTGTGCGGCGACCGAGGTGCCGGCCGACGGCCGCGCGCTCGGCGTCGAGCAGTCCAACACCAGCGTCGTGTTCGGCGACCGCGCGGTGCTCAAGCTGTTCCGGCGACTCGACACCGGTGTCAACCCCGACATCGAGCTGACCGCGGCCCTGACCCGGGTCGGCAGCGCCGATGTCCCGGCGCAGATCGGGGCGCTGACGTTGCGCGGCGCCCCCGCCGACACACCACTGGGCGTGGTCAGCAGCTACGTGGTGCACGGCCGGGACGCGTGGCGCCTCGCGGTGGCCGACGCCACCGAGGCGCTGACCGACGATGCCACCCCACCGCAGGACCGCGACCTGATCCGCGCGGTCGACGAGCTGGGAGGCGCGACCGCGCGGGTCCACGCGGACCTCGCGGCCGTCCTGACCAGCAGAGCTGCGACCCGCGACGACGTCGCCAGCTGGGTCGCCGAGGTCCATGAGCAGATCGAGCGGGTCCTCGGCGAGCGCCCGATCGAGGGGATCGACACCGCCGCACTGCACCGCCTGGTCGACACCGCCGCCGGCCAGATCGACGACGCGGGCCTGGTATCGCGCATCCACGGTGACCTGCACCTCGGTCAGGTGCTCGCCGCCCCCGACGGGTGGCAGCTGCTCGACTTCGAGGGCGAGCCCGCCGCACCCGTCGAGCAGCGGCGTGCCCCGGGCCCGCCGGCGCGGGACGTCGCCGGGATGCTCCGCTCGTTCGACTACGCCGCCGCGTCGGGTGCGCGTGCAGCAGCGGCGGACCCGGCCGGGCCGGCAACGTCCGAGCCCGCCGAGGCCAACGAGCTACCGGCACGGTTCGCGGCGTGGCGCGACGCCGCGCGCCGGCACTACCTCGGAGGCTACGAGGCGGCAGCCTCCCGTGTCGACCCGGCCCTGCTCGCACTGTTCGAACTGCACAAGGCGGTCTACGAGATCGCCTACGAACGGGCCTACCGGCCCGACTGGCTCGCCATCCCCGTCGGGGGTGTCCAGCGGATCCTGGATCGCATGACCCCGGACGCGCAGGGAACGGTCAGTCCAACGAGAGGACGACTCATGTCATCCACCGCATGGCACGCCGCACGTGACGACGTCGAGGCGCTGCTCAACGGCACACACATCAACCCGCACCGGGTCCTCGGTCTGCACGAGCACCGCGACGGCACGGTCGTGCGGGTCCTGCGCCCCGACGTCGCGGAGGTCGACGTGATCTGGGGTGACACGACGAAGGAGGGCGACGCCGACCGGCGCACGGCGGCCGAGCAGTCGGTCACCGCGACGCGTACCGCCGACGGCGGCTTCTTCGAGGCCCTGGTCCGGGCCAAGCTGACCGCCGATGGCTACCGCCTCCGCATGCGCACCGACGAGGGCGTCGAGTTCACCGCGCGGGACCCCTACGCGTTCTGGCCCACCCTCGGCGACACCGACCTGCACCTCGCCGGCGAAGGACGTCACGAGGAGCTGTGGCGCAGGCTCGGCGCACATGTCACCACGATCGAGGGCGTCGAGGGCACGGCGTTCGCCGTCTGGGCCCCCAACGCGCAGTCGGTCCGCCTCGTCGGGGCCTTCAACGACTGGGATGGGCGTCGCAACCCCATGCGCATGCTGGGCACAGGCATCTGGGAGCTGTTCGTCCCCGACATCGGTGACGGCACCATCTACAAGTACGAGGTCCTGCGCGCCGACGGCCACCTGACGCTGCACGCCGATCCGTTCGCCTTCCACACCCAGACGCCACCGGACAATGCCAGCCGGGTCTTCGTGTCGAGCCACGAGTGGCGTGACGGCGACTGGATGGCCAGCCGCCCCGGGCAGCAGTGGCACCAGCAGCCGCTGTCGATCTACGAGGTGCACCTCGGATCGTGGCGCCACGACGACGGCCGGCCGCTGACCTATCGCGAGATGGCGCACCAGCTGGCCGACTACGCCGACGAGCTCGGCTTCACCCATGTCGAGATGCTGCCCGTTGCAGAGCACCCCTTCGCCGGCTCCTGGGGCTACCAGGTCACCGGGCAGTTCGCGCCGACGTCGCGCTTCGGCTCACCCGACGACTTCCGCTACCTCGTCGACCACCTGCACCAGCGGGGCGTCGGGGTCATCATCGACTGGGTGCCCGCCCACTTCCCCAGGGACGAGTGGGCGCTTGCCCGCTTCGACGGCACCGCGCTCTACGAGCACGCCGACCCGCGCCAGGGCGAGCACCCCGACTGGGGGACGCTCGTGTACAACTTCGGGCGCAACGAGGTCCGCAACTTCCTGCTGGCCAGCGCGCTGTACTGGCTGGAGGAGCTGCACGTCGATGGCCTGCGGGTCGACGCGGTCGCGTCGATGTTGTACCTGGACTACTCGCGCGAGGAGGGCGAGTGGGTTCCCAACGCCTACGGCGGCAATGAGAACCTCGAGGCGATCGAGTTCCTCAAGGAGACCGCGACGACGGTGTACGGCCGCAACCCCGGCGCGCTGCTGATCGCCGAGGAGTCGACCGCCTGGCCGGGCGTGTCACGACCGGTCCACCTCGGCGGGCTCGGCTTCGGCTTCAAGTGGAACATGGGGTGGATGCACGACACGTTGTCGTACTTCTCCCGTGACCCGATCCACCGCCGCTTCCACCACAACGAGCTGACCTTCGGGCTGCTGTATGCATGGAGCGAGAACTACGTGCTTCCGCTGTCGCACGACGAGGTCGTCCACGGCAAGCGCAGCCTGCTCGACAAGATGCCCGGCGACCGCTGGCAGAAGTTCGCGAACCTGCGGGCGCTGTACGGCTACATGTGGGCCCATCCCGGCAAGCAGCTGCTGTTCATGGGCGGCGAGTTCGGCCAGTGGCGCGAGTGGAGCGAGGACCGCCCACTCGACTGGGACCTGATGGCCGAGGCGGACCACCGAGGCCTGCACCGCCTCGTGGGCGACCTGAACCAGGTCTACAGAGACCTTCCGCAACTGTGGGAGCGCGACCACGACCCGCAGGGCTTCCGCTGGATCGACGCGAACAACGCCGACGCCAACCTGCTGTCGTTCGTGCGCTACAGCGCCGAGGGGCAGCCGCTGGTGTGCATCGTGAACCTGTCGCCGGTCCCCCGCGACGACCAGCGCTTCGGCATGCCGCAGGCCGGGCGGTGGCGGGAGCGCCTCAACACCGACGCCGAGGGCTACGGCGGCGGCAACCTCGGCAACATGGGCGTCATCGAGGCGACCGACGAGCCGTGGCACGGCATGACGGCGTCCGCCCGGGTGTTCGTGCCGCCGCTGGCGACGCTGTGGTTGGTCCCCGACGACAGCTGACCGCCCCAACGCGCGGCGGCTCCCTCGCGCGCCCGACACGCCCCAACGTCAACCACCTTGCGTTTCGTCCTGAACGCACGGTGGTTGCACGGTATGGGTCTGCGAGGCGCACGGTCCACACCGTGCGTTCGGTCTCACGCAGAGCGAAGCAGCGCAAGCGCCAGCGCGGGGGTGATGCAGCCGTCACCGAGCGCCAGCTCGGTCAGGTCGTCGAACGCGCGGGGCACGGCGGCGGCGCGTAGACCGGCGCGACGCACCGCCCGGAGGAAGAGCATCGCTGACGCCACGCGGGTGTGCCGCAGGTGCCATCCCAGACGGCGTCGAAGCTGGCACGCGTAGCTGGGACCGGGCGCCCGTGCCGTGACAGCGGCGCGTCCGGCGAGCGCGCCCGACAGCAGGGCGTAGAAGATGCCCTCGCCCGACAGCGGGTTGACCAGCGACGCCGCATCGCCCGTCAGCAGGACACGCCCGTCGAACAGCGGTGGCCGCCACGTCGACAACGGGAGGTGGTGCGCCCGGAGGTCACGTACCGGTCGCCCGCTGACGGTCGTCACCCGTTCCTCGAACGCCACGCGCTGCGCTCCGCCGACCGGTCCCTCGCGGAGGGCGGCGACCGTCGTGCCCCAGCCGACGTTGGCCGTGCCATCACCGATCGCGAACGACCAACCGTACGCCGGCCAGTGCGCGTCGTCGAGCACGATCCGCTGATCCAGGGCACGTCCCGCTGCCGCGTACCCGCGCATCGCCACGGCCAGGGCTCGCGGGGGGTTGCGGTCGTGGCCCAGCAGGCGCCGGATCCGGGAGTTCGCGCCGTCCGCGGCGACCACCGCACGCGCCGCGACGCTGCCATCGAGGACGACGTGGTCCTCGGAGCGTTCCAGCCGCCGGACGTGGTGGCGTGTGACATGTGCGCCGGACACCACGGCCGCGGAGCGGAGGCGGTCGTCGAACACGCGTCGCGGCACGGTGAACGTCGCGCCGCGCAACGGCGCTCGGACGACGACGTCACCGTCCGACAGCTCGAACCGCGCCATCGTTGGATAACCTGCAACGGCGGACGTCGCGCCGAGGGCGTCGAGCACCCGGACCGCGTGTGAACCGATCGCGTCCCCGCAGGCCTTGTCACGGGGGAACCGGGCCCGGTCGAGCAACAGCACGGAGCTGTCGGGGCGCGCAGCCAGCGCCGCCAGCGCGGCAGCCGACCCCGCGGGCCCCGCCCCGACGATCACCAGGTCGTGCACACCTCGAGTCTCCCACGCGCCCGCGGACGGCGCGACGGCGGCTTCGCGCAGAGCTGCACGGGGCGATATCGTGCTGACGCACGCTCGTGACTCTGCCTGGAGTTGGTCTTGGCTGACCTGCCGTTGCTGTCGATGCTGATCTGGCTGCCCGCGGTGGCCGCGCTCGTGGTTGGAGTGATCCCCGCGCACCGCGGAGAGGCGATCCGCCGCATCACACTGGCGGCAACGGTCATCGTCTTCGTGCTGTCACTCGCGCTGTTCCCCGCCTTCGAGGTCGGTGAGCCCGGCTTCCAGCTGGTCGAGAAGGTCCCGTGGATCCCCGGGTGGGGCATCAACTACCAGCTCGGCGTGGACGGCATCACCTGGCCGCTGGTCATGCTGTCGACGTTCATCATCCCACTGGCCGTCCTCGCCACGTGGGGCCACGTCAGCGAGCGCACCAAGGGCTTCTACATCGCGGTGCTCGTGTTGGAGACCGCCGTGATCGGCGTGTTCACCGCGCTGGACCTGATCCTGTTCTACGTGTTCTTCGAGGCCATGCTCGTGCCGATGTACGCGCTGATCGGCGTCTGGGGTGGCGAGAACCGGCGGTACGCGGCGATCAAATTCTTCCTCTACACGCTCATCGGCGGGCTCCTCATGCTCGTCGCGATCCTGTACCTGTACTTCAAGGGCGGCGCCAGCACGTTCGACTACGACGCGCTGCGCGGGCTCGCGCTCACCGATACCGAGCAGGTCTGGCTGTTCCTGGCGTTCTTCATCGCCTTCGCGATCAAGGTGCCCCTGTTCCCGTTCCACACGTGGCTGCCCGACGCGCACACCGAGGCGCCGACGATCGGGTCGGTGGACCTCGCCGCGATCCTGCTGAAGATCGGCGGGTACGGGATCATCCGCTTCTCCCTGCCCTACTTCCCCGAAGCCACGCAGAGCCTGGCGCCCCCGATCATCGGCCTGGCCGTCGTGGGCGTGCTGTACGGAGCGCTGGTCGCGATGGTGCAGCCCGACATCAAGAGACTGGTCGCCTACTCCTCCGTGGCGCACATGGGCTTCGTCGTGCTCGGCGTCTTCGCGTTGAACGCCCAGAGCACGTCGGGCAGCGTCGTGCAGATGGTCAACCACGGGTTGTCGACCGGCGCGCTGTTCATCCTGATCGGGTTCATGTACGAGCGGACCCACTCCCGCCGGATCGCCGACTACTCGGGGCTGGCCAAGGCGACACCGGTGTTCGGAGGGGCCTTCCTGGTCGTCGCGCTGTCGTCACTGGCCCTGCCCGGACTCAACGGGTTCGTCGGCGAGTTCCCGATCCTGATCGGCGCGTTCCAGACGACGCCGTGGGCAGCGGTGCTGGCCGCGTTCGGCGTGATCTTCGCTGCCCTGTACCTCCTGTGGGCCTACCAGCGCATGTTCCACGGCCCGGTCGAGGGACGCGCCGTCGGCATGACCGACCTGACCGTGCGCGAGAAGGCGGTGATGGTGCCGCTGATCGCCGTGATCGTCGGCATCGGCCTGTACCCCAAGCCGCTGTACGAGCGGGTGACGCCCACGGTCGACGCGATCCTGGCCGAGATCGACGCGCCCGGCACGGTCACTGCCGCGGAGCCCACGGACTAGGCCCACGACATCGCGAGGCATCCCGTGAGTGATCTCGGCGTGCACCCGCTCCGCCACGGTCCGGTCGTCCACGACGACGGCACCGTGACGTTCCGTGTCTGGGCACCGGACGCCGACCGGGTCGACGTCGTGCTCGACGGACGGCACGAGCCACTGTCACCCGGCGAGCACGGCTGGTTCGCTCGTCGTCTGCCGGCACCGCGTGACGGGCGCTACGCGTTCAGCCTCGACGGCGGCGACCCGCGGCCGGACCCCGCGTCGCAGCGCCAGCCCGACGGTGTCCACGCCTCCTCGGCGATCGTGGACCGTGCATTCGCCTGGTCCGACGCAGAGGACGGCTGGCAGCCGAGGCCACTGGCCAGCGCCGTCATCTACGAGCTGCACGTCGGCACGTTCACAGAGACGGGCACGTTCGACGCCGCCGTGGACCACCTCGCCGACCTTGCGACGCTCGGTGTCACCCACGTCGAGGTGATGCCGGTCGCAGCGTTCAACGGCTCACGCGGTTGGGGCTACGACGGTGTCGCCTGGTATGCGGTGCACGAGCCATATGGCGGACCTGAGGCGTTCGCGGCGTTTGTCGACGCGTGCCACCGTCACGGGCTCGCCGTCATCCTCGACGTCGTCTACAACCACTTCGGCCCCAGCGGCAGCTACCACGCCGAGTTCGGGCCCTACCTGACCGATCGGCACGTCACGCCATGGGGCCCCGCGATCAACCTCGACGACGAGGGCGCCGACACCGTGCGGGCGTTCATCGTCGACAACGCGAGCATGTGGCTGGCCGACTTCCACGTCGACGGGCTGCGGCTCGACGCCGTGCATGCCCTCGTCGACGGCTCGGCGGTGCACATCCTCGAGCGGCTGTCGGCCACCGTCGACCGCCTGGCCGAGCAGCTCGGCCGCTCCCTCGTGCTGATCGCCGAGTCGGATCGCCAGGATCCCCGCACGGTCGCCCCCCGCGCGGTCGGAGGGCGGGGCCTGACTGCCCAGTGGCTGGACGACCTGCACCACGCGCTGCACGTCACCGTCACCGGCGAACGCGACGGTTACTACGCCGACTACACCGGCCTGCCCGACGTCGCGACCGCGTGGACCGACGGCTTCGTCTTCGGCGGCCGGCGGTCACAGGTCCGCGACCGCACTGTCGGCGCGCCGTTGCCGACTGACGTGTCCGCAAGACACTTCGTCGCTTACATCCAGAACCACGATCAGATCGGCAACCGCGCCCACGGGGACAGGGTGACGACGCTGGCCGACGCGGACCCCGTCCGTGCAGCGATCGCGCTGCTGTGCCTGTCTCCCACCGTGCCGATGCTGTTCATGGGCGAGGAGTACGGTGAGACCCGTCCCTTCCAGTTCTTCACCAGCCACCCCGAGGAGTGGCTGGCCGAGGCCGTCCGCACGGGGCGGCGCGAGGAGTTCGCGGCCTTCGCCGCGTTCAGCGCGACCGAGATACCCGATCCCCAGGCGGTCTCGTCGTTCGAGGCCAGCACGCTGGACCGGGGTACGGCCGCAGCGCCGGACGGCCGGGCGCGGCGCCGGCTGTGGACCGACCTGCTGGCGCTGCGGCGCACCGTCCCCGCGCTGGCGAACGGCGACCGCCGGCTCGTGCGACCACTGCATGTCACCTCGACGCAGCTGGCCGTCGAGCGGGACGGACCCGGCGAAGCTTGGCCGGCGGTCGTCCTGGGGAACGTCGCCGGCGAGCCGGCGACGATCGCCCTGCCGCTGCACGGAGGCTGGGTGGTGGCGTGGTCGAGCGCGGCAGCCGCCTACGGTGGTCCCGACACGCCTGTCACGATCGCGCCGGACCACGACGGCGTGGTATGCACGGTGCCGCCATGGTCGGTGGCCCTGCTCACCCCGACCAGCACGCCGCACGCTCGACGACAGACGGACGCGGCAGGTACCGGCCCATGATCGCGATGTCACCCGAGGAGTTCGAGCAGGCCGTCGCCGACGGCCTCGACGCCGTGCCGGACGAGCTCGCACAGGCCATGAGCAACGTGGCCATCGTCATCGACGACGAGAGCCCACCCGACGAGCCCGAGCTGTTCGGCCTGTACGTCGGGGTGCCGCTGACCGAGCGCGACGAGTGGTGGGCGGCGGGCAGCCTGCCGGATCGCATCACGATCTTCCGCGGCCCCATCCTGCGCCACTGCGACACCCCAGACGAGGTGCGCAGACAGGTGACCGTCACGGTCGTGCACGAGGTCGCGCACCACTTCGGCATCGACGACGACCGCCTGCACGACCTCGGCTGGAGCTGAGACGCCGCCGGAAGGATCACTGACGGCCGCCGTGGTCGTGCACGGTCGCCAAATCGGCCGCCGCGGGTCTCGTACGGTCGTCAGTCGGGCGCGTCGGACGCCGCAGCGTCGTCCGACGTCCGTTCGAGCACGGCGACGGGCAGGTTGCCCAGCAGCGACGACACCTCGATCTCGTCACCGATCTCACCTGATCCCGTCGAGAACCCGTCACGATAGGTGCCCTGCAGGAACCCGGGCACGCGTACCGTCGTGTCACCCCACGCGTCACCGATCGGTGGCTCGTCGGTGTCACCCATGACCGCCCCGGGCAGCCGCGGGGCGACGACCAGCAGCGCGTCGGAGGCGTCTGACGACACCCGCGCGAACGCGACGACGTGGTCGGCCCACTCCCCGCCCACGTCCAGGGGGAGGTAGCCGCTGCCGACGCCGACGCACGCCGGGTGCTCCGCCCGGGCCCGGAGGGCCCGGTGCAGCACGAACGCCTTGATCCGACCGTCGCGACGCGCGGCCAGGAGATCGTCGACGGGGACGTCGGTCAGGCCGTCGAGCAACGCACGCCGTTCCTCGAACGGTACGGGCCGGCGGTTGTCGGGGTCGACGAGCGAATCGTCCCACGTCTCGGTGCCCTGGTAGCAGTCCGGCACGCCGGGAGACAGCGTGCGCAGCACGAGCTGGCCGAGGCCCGACACCATGCCGATCTCGCCCGCGCGGGTGATGACCGTCCGCAGCGCCTCCGGGGCTGTGTCCGCGTCCAGCAGGGTTCGAGCGAACGCCTGCAGCCGGTCCTCGAACGCCTCGTCGGGATCGGTCCACCTCGTGTACAGCGCGGCCTCACGCTCGGCCTTGACCACGTACGCGGCGAGCCGGTCGCGGTGCTCGTCGGTCGGATCGCCCTCCAGCGGCCACAACCCGACCACGGTCTGGTAGACCAGGTAACGGCACTGGGCGGGCAGCGTGCTGGTCGCCTCGACCTCCTCGCACGCGTCGACCGCGGCGCGCCACACGTCGAGGAGCTCCGACAGCGCCGCCATCCGCAGGCGCACGTCCTCGCCGCGCTTGGTGTCGTGCGTCGCCGTCATGAGCATGGTCTGCGGCGCGCGCTCGGCCCGGTGGGCGTTGGCCTGTTGGAACTGCTCGACCGTGCGCCCCGGCCGGGACGGGTCCGCACCGACCTCGCAGGCCGCGAGCAGCGTGCGGTAGCGGTAGAACGCAGAGTCCTCCGTGCCCTTCGCCGTCACGGCCGCGGACAGCTGCTGGGACATGGCGATGACGTCCAGCAGCGCGGGACTGGTACCGACCTCTCCCGCCAGCAGCTCCTCGACGAAGTCCCACAGCACCGCGGGCACGTCGTCGTCGGCGGCGCGCGCGCGCTCGATGGCGCCGGCGATCTGCGTGCGGTCGCGCTCGTGCGCTGCTCCGGTCTCGGGGTCGACGTAGGTCCGGTACACCGCGAACTGCGCCAGGGTGCCCGCGAGCACACGCCGGCACCAGTCGAGCGTCACGTCGCGGACCTGCGGATGCCGCTGGGTGACGCGCCACAGCCCGTGTGCGACGCGGTCGAGGTCGGCGCGCAGGCCGCCCTCGAGGACGGCCACCTTGCGCTCGACGGCGATCTCGGCGTACGGGCGCCCACCACCGAGCCGCGCGTCGATCTCACGCAGCTCGGGCAGCGCGCCGGCATCGATGTAGAGGCCGAGCACGTCGGTGCAGAAGTCGTAGCCCGTGGTCCCGGCGACCGACCACGCCGGCAGCTGCTCACCCGGGTGGAGGATCTTTTCGACCACGATCCACACGCCCGTCCGGTTGCGCAGCTGCTGCAGGTAGCGCTCGGGATCGCGCAGGCCGTCCGGATGGTCGACGCGCAGCCCCGAGATCACCCCCTCGTCGACGAGATCGAGGATGCCGCTGTGGGTCCGTTCGAAGACCTCCGGCACCTCGACGCGAACGCCCGCGAGGTCGTTGATCGTGAAGAACCGACGGTAGTTGACGACCGCGTCCCCGATCCGCCAGTGGACCAGGCGGTAGTGCTGGCGCTCGAGCAGGCCGTGCAGCGGTTGCCAGCTGTTGAGGACACCCGCGGTGCCTGTGAACGCTCGACCGCCTCCGCTGGCTTCGATGAGCTCGAGCGTCTCCGCGCGAAGCGGAAACGTGCGGTCGTGATAGCGCAGCCGGTACACGCCGTCGATGCGCGCGAGCTCGAGCTCTCCGTTGGCGAGGACCTGACCGTAGGTGTCGCCGAGCACCGGCAGGATCACCTTGCCCTCGGCGGTCGGCAACGGCGGGCGCCAGTCGACGTCGAACAACGAGCCGCTCGGGCCTGACATCCCCTCGGCCAGCAACTGCTCCCACATCGGGTTCTCGTCGGAGGCCGCGAGGTGGTTCGGGACGATGTCGGCGATCAGGCTGATGCCGTGACCTGCCGCAGCGTCGGACAACGCACGCAGCGCCACGGCTCCTCCGAGCGCGGGCGACACCTCGTTGGGGTCGACCACGTCGTAGCCGTGGGTGCTTCCGGACCGCGCGTGCATGATCGGCGACAGGTAGAGGTCACTGATGCCGAGCGCGGCGAAGTAGTCCAGCTGGTCGGCGACCTGGTCGAATCCGAGCTCGCCGGTCAGTTGCAGGCGGTACGTGGCACCCGGCTGGGAGCGTCGCCGGTCCCCGGATGCCTTGACGTCCCACGCCTGCGACTCAGGGGTGTCAACGCTCACTGGCATCGTCCATCCGTCGGAGGATCTGTATCGAACGCCCGGCGAGCACCTCGCGCTCGGTCGCCCGCACCTGGTGAGCGGCGCCCCGTCGGTCCGGGTCCGCCGTGTCGACCACCAGCTCCCAGAGCCGGCCGTACGGCTCGCCGGGCAGCGTGAACTTCACCTGGTCGGCGGCGCCGTTGAGCAGCACCAGGAAGCTGTCGTCGAGGATCTGCTGGCCCCGTGCATCGGGCGTCGGGATCATCCGGCCGTTGAGGAAGAACATGATCGACCGCTGGTCGGCGGCCGCCCAGTCGTCGGCGGTCATGTCGGCGCCGTCGGGGCGCAACCAGTCGAGGTCGACGCTGTCCTCGGTCACCCCGCGGAAGAACTGCTGGCGCCGGAACACCGGATGGTCGGCCCGCAACCGGATCAACCGACGGACGAACAGCAGGAGGTCGCGCTGCTCCTCGTCGACGTCCCAGTCGTACCAGGACAGCTCGTTGTCCTGGCAGTAGGTGTTGTTGTTGCCCTGCTGCGTGCGGCCGAGCTCGTCGCCGCCCAGCAGCATCGGCACGCCCTGGGAGATGAACAGCGTGGTCAGGAGGTTGCGCTGCTGGCGCAGGCGCAGCTCGGCGATCGCGGGGTCCTCGGTCGGACCCTCCACCCCGTGGTTCCACGATCGGTTGTGGTCCTCCCCCGACCCGTTGTCGTCGAGGTTGGCATCGTTGTGCTTCTCGTTGTACGAGACCAGGTCGCGCAGTGTGAAGCCGTCGTGTGCAGTGACGAAGTTGATCGACGCGTAGGGGCGTCGGCCGTTGTGGGCGTACAGGTCGCTCGACCCTGCCATGCGGGACGCCAGCTCGCCGACGCCGTCGCTCTCGCCACGCCAGAAGTCGCGGACGGCGTCGCGGTACTTGCCGTTCCACTCCGTCCACAGCGTCGGGAAGTTGCCGACCTGGTAGCCGCCCTCACCGACGTCCCACGGCTCGGCGATCAGCTTGACCTGGCTGATGACGGGGTCCTGCTGGATGATGTCGAAGAACGCGCTCAGCCGGTCGACGTCGTGCAGCTCACGTGCCAGCGTCGACGCCAGGTCGAAGCGGAAGCCGTCGACGTGCATCTCGATGACCCAGTAGCGCAGCGAATCCATGATCAGCTGCAGCACGTGGGGGTGGCGGGCGTTCAGCGAGTTGCCCGTCCCGGTGTAGTCCATGTAGTAGCGGCGGTCGTCGTCGACGAGCCGGTAGTACGAGGCGTTGTCGATGCCCCGCAGCGACAGGGTCGGTCCCAGGTGGTTGCCCTCGGCGGTGTGGTTGTAGACCACGTCGAGGATCACCTCGAGGCCCGCCTCGTGCAGCGACTTCACCATGCTCTTGAACTCGTAGATGCTGCGGCTGTCGCCGCTGCGCGCCGCGTACTCGTCGTGCGGCGCGAGGAAGCCGATCGAGTTGTAGCCCCAGTAGTTGCGCAG
>DASUUK010000014.1 GCA_036374135.1 Euzebyales bacterium | reverse complement strand
CAAGGGCGAGAACATCCCCGAGCCCGGCATCCCCGAGTCGTTCAAGGTGCTGGTCAAGGAGATGCAGTCGCTGTGCCTCAACGTCGAGGTGCTGTCGGCCGAGGGCAGCCAGATCGAGTTCCGTGACTCCGACGACGACGCGTTCCGCGCCGCCGAGGAGCTGGGGATCGACCTGTCCCGGCCGGAGCGCTACGGCGACGAGTTCGGGATCGGCAGCTGAGGGCGAGCGTGGTGGGCGCGGTGCGCCGCACTGCGCCTCCGGCTCCAGCGGGGACCCCGTCCTCACCAGGGGCTCGGACACCCCGAGTCACCTCCGGCGCAGCACGACGCACCGCTTGGCCCCTCCGCCGAGTAGCCCCGCAACAAACCATTCGACGCCCGGACTGCAGCCGGGACAGGTCGATCAAGAAAGTGAGAGCAATAGATGCTCGACGTCAACAACTTTGATGAGTTGCGGATCAGCCTGGCCACGCAGGACCAGGTGCGCATGTGGTCCAACGGCGAGGTCAAGAAGCCGGAGACCATCAACTACCGCACGCTCAAGCCCGAAAAGGACGGCCTGTTCTGCGAGAAGATCTTCGGGCCGCAGCGGGACTGGGAGTGCTACTGCGGCAAGTACAAGCGCGTGCGCTTCAAGGGCATCATCTGCGAGCGGTGTGGCGTCGAGGTCACCCGCTCGAAGGTCCGACGCGAGCGCATGGGTCACATCGAGCTCGCCGCGCCCGTCACGCACATCTGGTACTTCAAGGGTGTGCCGTCGCGGCTGGGGTACCTGCTCGACCTCGCGCCGAAGGACCTCGAGAAGGTCATCTACTTCGCGGCCTACATCATCACGTCGGTCGACGACCAGAAGCGTCACGACGACCTGTCGATGCTCGAGAAGGAGATCGCGGCCGAGAAGAAGCAGATCGAGCAGGACCTGGCGGTCGACCGGGACCAGATGCTGACCGATCTGGAGACCGAGCTGGCCGAGCTCGAGGAGTCGGGCGCGCGTGCCGACGCGGTACGGCGCAAGCGCAAGGAGCTCGAGAAGGGCATCAAGCAGGTCACCGAGACGGCCGAGGGGCGCCTCGAGCGCCTCGACGAGGTGCTCGACACCTTCCGCTCGCTGGCACCCAAGCAGCTGATCGCCGACGAGCTGCTGTACCGCGAGCTGCGTGACCGGTTCGAGGAGTACTTCACCGGTGGCATGGGCGCCGAGGCCATCCGTGATCTGCTCGCGGCCGTCGACTTCGACGCCGAGGCCGAGGCGTTGCGGAAGATCCTGTCCGCCGAGGCCGAGAAGCTGCGCGCCGGCAAGCGCAAGTCGCGCTCGCAGAAGGCGACACGTGCCGTCAAGCGGCTGAAGGTCATCGAGGCGTTCCGCCAGACGACCAACGACCCGACCGCGATGGTGCTCAAGGCCGTACCGGTGATCCCGCCGGACCTGCGCCCGATGGTGCAGCTCGACGGTGGCCGGTTCGCGACCAGCGACCTCAACGACCTGTACCGGCGTGTCATCAACCGCAACAACCGCCTCAAGCGGCTGCTGGACCTCGGCGCGCCCGAGATCATCGTCAACAACGAGAAGCGGATGCTGCAGGAGGCCGTCGACGCGCTGTTCGACAACGGCCGCCGCGGTCGCCCCGTCACGGGGCCGGGCAACCGCCCCCTCAAGTCGATCTCGGACATGCTGAAGGGCAAGCAGGGCCGGTTCCGCCAGAACCTGCTGGGCAAGCGCGTCGACTACTCGGGCCGCTCGGTCATCGTCGTCGGCCCGGAGCTCAAGCTGCACGAGTGCGGTCTGCCCAAGCAGATGGCGCTGGAGCTGTTCAAGCCGTTCGTCATGAAGCGGCTGGTCGACCTCAACTACGCGCAGAACATCAAGAGCGCGAAGCGGATGGTCGAGCGGGCGCGGCCGCAGGTGTGGGACGTGCTGGAGGAGGTCATCAACGACCATCCCGTGCTGCTGAACCGCGCGCCGACGCTGCACCGCCTGGGCATCCAGGCCTTCGTCCCGAAGTTGGTCGAGGGCAAGGCGATCCAGATCCACCCGCTGGTCTGCAAGGCGTTCAACGCCGACTTCGACGGCGACCAGATGGCCGTCCACCTGCCGCTGTCGTCCGAGGCGCAGGCCGAGGCGCGCATCCTCATGCTGTCGAGCAACAACATCCTGTCCCCGGCCGACGGCCGGCCGCTGGCCACCGCCAGCCAGGACATGGTGGTCGGCTGCTACTACCTGACGTACGCGGACGACTCCGACGAGGGCGATCTGGCCAGCGACGGTCTGATCGACGAGATCCGCGCCGGTGAGCGGCGCGTGCAGTCGTTCACCAGCGCGGCCGAGATCGTCATGGCGCTCGACGCCGGGAACGTCGGCCTGCAGGAGTGGGTCGTCGTGCGGTTGCGCGACAAGGCGATCGAACATGATGACGCGTTCGACGACGTCGACGAGGACATCGTGACGGACGGGATCGCGCGTTCGACCGCGGGCGTGCGCGTCCTGACGACCCCTGGGCGCGTGCTGTTCAACGAGGTGCTCCCGTCGGGCGTGCCGTTCGTCAACCGACTGGTGGGCTCCAAGCAGCTGGCCGATCTGATCAACCGGTGTGCCGACAACCTGACGCGCGCCGAGACGGCCGAGGTGCTCGACAACCTCAAGGAGACCGGCTTCCGGTACGCGACCCGTGCGGGCGTGACGGTGTCGATCTCCGACGTCGACACACCACCGCAGAAGGCGGAGATCATCGCCGAGCACGACGCGTTGGCGGCCAAGGTCGAGAAGCAGTTCGCCAAGGGCATCATCACCGCGGACGAGCGCAAGCAGGAGATGGTCGACATCTGGACCGAGGCGACCAACCGGGTCGCCAGGGCCATGGAGGCCAACTTCGACCGGCTGAACCCGTTCTACATGATGGCGAACTCCGGTGCGCGAGGGAACATGACCCAGCTGCGCCAGATCGCCGGCATGCGCGGACAGGTGGCCAACCCGCGCGGCGAGGTCATCGAGCGTCCGATCAAGTCGAACTTCCGCGAGGGCCTGTCCGTGCTCGAGTACTTCATCGCCACGCACGGTGCGCGGAAGGGCCTGGCCGACACCGCGCTGCGGACGGCCGACTCGGGCTACCTGACGCGTCGCCTGGTCGACATCGCCCAGGACCTGATCGTCCGCGAGGACGACTGTGGCACCGAGCGCGGCATCCCCGTCGTGGTCGGTGAGCGCGACTCGCAGTCGCTGTTCGGTCGTGTGCTCGCTGGGGACGCGTACGTCCCGGGCAGCGACACGCTGCTGCTGGAGCGTGGCACCGAGATCACCGACGAGGAGGTCCGTCTGCTGCGTCGCGTGCTGCGTGACGGCAACGACCCCGAGACCGGACAGCCGCTCGACCACGAGCCCACCGTCGCGGAGAAGACCGTGCGTGTGCGCACCGTGCTCAACTGCGAGGCGCAGCTGGGCATCTGCGTCGAGTGCTACGGTCGCGCGCTCGCCGAGGGGCACAAGG
The DNA here is from genome assembly GCA_036374135.1 of Euzebyales bacterium. Lineage (NCBI taxonomy): Bacteria > Bacillati > Actinomycetota > Nitriliruptoria > Euzebyales > Euzebyales bacterium. The sequence continues at coordinate 10,031 of DASUUK010000014.1, read as the reverse complement.
TCCAGATCGGTGAGGCGGTCGGCATCATCGCCGCCCAGTCGATCGGTGAGCCCGGTACCCAGCTGACCATGCGGACGTTCCACACCGGTGGCGTCGCGGGTGAGGACATCACCCACGGTCTGCCGCGTGTCGTCGAGCTGTTCGAGGCCCGCAGCCCAAAGGGCAAGGCCGAGATCGCGACGCTGAGCGGAACCGTGTCGGTCGAGGAGACCGACAAGGGCATCAAGATCACCGTCGACGACGGCGACGAGACGTCGGCCGTCACGGTGTCACGGCGCGCGCGACTGCGCGTGGCGGACGGTGACCACATCAACGCCGGCGAGATGCTGACCGAGGGGTCGATCGACCCGCACGAGATGCTCGAGGTGCGTGGCGCCCGCGAGGTCCAGCAGTTGCTGGTCCGCGAGGTGCAGGCCGTGTACCGCTCGCAGGGTGTGTCGATCCACGACAAGCACATCGAGCTGATCGTCCGCCAGATGCTGCGGCGCGTCAGCGTGGTGGAGCCCGGTGACACCGAGTTCCTGCCCGGTGAGCTGGTCGACAGGCAGCGCTTCGCCGAGGCGAACCGGACGATGCTCGACGAGGGCAACCAGCCGGCGAATGGCCGCCAGATCCTCATGGGGATCACCAAGGCGTCGCTGGCCACCGACTCGTGGCTGTCGGCCGCGTCGTTCCAGGAGACGACCCGCGTGCTGACCGAGGCCGCCATCGAGGGCAAGAGCGACTCGCTGGTGGGCCTGAAGGAGAACGTGATCATCGGCAAGCTGATCCCGGCGGGCACCGGGCTCAAGCGCTACCGCTCGGTGCGGCCGCTGCCGACCGAGGTCCCCGAACAGGTCATGACGACCGACCTGCTGGACCAGTTCGGCGACAGCGAGTACTACGAGGCCGACGAGGGCTGGACGATGGGGGAGGGCGGCTACTAGCCGCCGACCCGGTGGATCGCGGCGGGCGCCGCTACCGCTCCGACTCCGAAGGGAACCCCCCTCGCCCAGGGGGCTCGGGACCCTGAGTCGTCTGCGCAGCAGCGGCGCCCGCCGCGTTGGCGTGTCGGCGGGCAGTGGGCGCGGTGTGGTGGGGGCTCGGGCACCCCGAGTCGCTCTCCGACGAGTGCGCCGCGCAGCTTCGGCGTTCTGCGGCCAGTTGCCGCCGAGTGGGTGGAGGCGTGATGGTTGCTGAGTCCACAGTGCGCCGCGTTGAGAGGCGGTGCGGGCGCGTGGGTGAGTAGCGTCATCACGGATGACGCCGAGGGGGGCGCGACGGCGGTCGCCGGTCTGGCGGTCGACATCGCCCCACTGATGCGTGGCCGACGTTCGTCGTCACGATCGATCCGGCGGCGGCGATGTCGGCGATCCACCGCAGTGCTGTTCGCGCGCGCTGGGGGATAGGTGGCGTTCACGCCGGGCCGGTGCGGGAGTAGCATGCCGGGATGATGGGACCACAGTTCGAGCTCATGCCGCACGAGCGGATGGTGCTCCACGCCCATCCGCACTGGTGGTACTTCTGGAAGCAGGTCCTTGCCGGCGCCGTGATCCTCGTCGTGTTCGTCGCGCGCTGGTGGGTCGGCGAAGCACTGGCGACGGTGCTCGGATGGGTGGTCGTGGCCGGCGGCATCATCTGGATGGCGAACACCGCATACGCATTCGTGCAGTGGCAGACCACGCGGTTCGCCGTGACCAACGAACGGGTGGCCTACCAGAGCGGGATCATCCGTCGCAGCGGTGTGTCGATCCCGCTCAATCGGATCAACAACGTCAACTTCAATCAGGGTCTGATCGCCCGGTTGCTCAACAACGGCATCGTGGTGATCGAGTCGGCCGGTGAGACCGGTGATTCGGTGTTCGAGAACATTCGCGATCCCAGCCACGTCCGCGGGGTCATCTTCGAGCAGATCCAGGCCGACGAGCAGGCCGACTCGGATCGGGATGCGGCGGCGCTCGCCCAGGTCATGCGGCAGCACGCTCCGTCCGGCGCGCCGTCGTCGCCCTCGGTGGAGGAGCGGCTCCGCCGGCTGACCCAGTTGCGTGACGACGGCCTGGTGTCAGACGAGGAGTTCGCCCGCAAGCGTGCCGAGATCATCGAGGAGCTCTAGGCCCGGAGCAGCACGCCCGCGGCGGCCCACCCGATGACTTCGATGATCAACGGAGGCGCCGCCATCACCGACCTGCACGCGGGCGCTGCCGACCTCGCGCTGGTGGAGGCGACGTCGATCGGGGTTCCGCTGAGAGGGCCCAACGAGGTGTGGCGATCACGACGGCCCCTCGCGCGCCTGCGGGCCGTCCTGCGCCTGGACGACGAGTGCCGATCGAGCTGACGATCGCCGCGCTGCGCCGCGCCGCGGAGGCCGAGGATCTGCCGGTGGCGGTCGACTGACATGCGCATCGGCGGGCACCTGGCCTCGAAGGACCCCTTGCGCGTGGCAGATGGGCTGGGGATCGACGTGATCCAGATCCATGTGTCGTCACCGCGGACGTGGCAGGCCCCCCGGCCTCGCGCCGATGCGGCCGAGCTCGCGGCGTCGGGACGGTTGGTGGCCGTGCACGCGCCGTACCTGTGCAACCCCGCGAGCAGTGACCCGACGGTCCGGGACCGCTCGCGCGTGCTGCTGCAGCAGACCTGCGATGCGGCCGCCGACGTCGGTGCGGGTGGTGTGGTCGTGCACGCCGGTCAGGCGGGTGCCGGCAGCTGCGTCGACGCGGCCGTCGCGCGATGGCTCGACATGGTCGACCACCTCGACACGGACGTGCCGCTGCTCATCGAGAACACCGCGTCCGGACAGGCGTCGGTCGGCCGTCACACCGACAGCATCGCCACGTTGTTCGCGGCGTTGCGCGGCGCGGGCACGGCGGTGCAGGTCGGCGCGTGCCTGGACACGGCCCACGCGTTCGCCGCCGACCAGGCGGCCGCGAAGGACCCGGCAGGCTGGGTGCGGGAGTTCGCGGCCGCGACCGGCGGCATCGACCTGGTGCACGTCAACGACTCGGCCTCGCCCGCCGGATCGGGGCGGGACCGACACGCCAACCTCGGAGCCGGCGAGATGGGTCTCGCGACGATCGCGGCCATGTTGGGGGCCGCCGACGCACCGGCCGCGGTGCTCGAGACCCCCGGCTACGACGAGCGTCGACGCCGCGATCTCGAGATCCTGCGCTACCTGGTGGCGACCGCTCCGGGGCCCGGGAGCACGTGACCGCGCCGCACCGGCAGCGCCCGCCGCCCGCCCGGCCGTTGGTCCAGCCTGGGATCGCCCGTTCGGACGGCACATCACGACGGTTTCCAGCACACCTGTCCATCTGCCAGCGTGGGACTCCCGCGGAAGCCGACGGCGCACGCCACACTGCGCCATCCGCCCGACGGCAGGAGCGTCACATGGCCCGGCACACCCCCCCGACATCCGCAGTGTGCGGCCTGCGGGCATCCGGGCCGGCACACGGAGCGGGTCCGCGTGCGTCGGTCGGTGGTCACGTGCCCGGCGGGCGCTTCGATCGAATCGCCGCCTGTGGGGCGGACAGCACGTGAGTGCTCCCGCACCAGTCGTGCAGCACGATCGCACCGGCCCCTCACCCGACGTCGTCTCGCTCCTCGTGGTGGACCGTGCCGGCGTGGTGTCCGACGATGTCTGGTCGATGCTGGCGGCCCGCCGGGATCTGCGTGTCGTGGCGCGCCTCGCGACCGCTGATCGGCTGCGTTCCGTGGTCGACCGCGACCGGCCGGACAGCGTCGTCGTGACGTGGTCCGGTGCCGTCGACGATCCCGAGGTGGTGACGACGGTGTCGGGGAGCGCCTGCCTGGTCATCGTCGATGACGTCGACGCCATCACGGTCGCGCACGCCCTGCGGGCCGGCGCGCGCGGCGTCGTGTCCACCTCGACGTGCTCATCGGGTGAGTTGACCGTCGCGGCACGGGCCGTGCTCGTCGGCGGCGCACATCTGTCGTCGGATGTGGCGGAGGCGCTGGCCACCGGCTTCCGCGACCAGCGACTCCGCGTCGCGACAGGCGATGTCGATCGGTTGACCCGGCGCGAACGCGAGGTGATGCGGCTCGTCGCCGACGGCCGGACGAACGCCCAGATCGCCGACACCCTGGCGGTGTCACGCAAGACCGTCAAGAACCACCTGACCAACGTGTACGCCAAGCTCGGTGTCACCCGGCGCGCCGCCGCTGTCGCCACGTGGCAGCACGCCACCTCGTCGGACTCCTGATCCACGGAGGTCGCGTTCGCCGACGTCGTCGCCCGCTCGTTCGCGGTGTGCGCCGCGCCGGGGTGGAACCGTCGCGGACGGGCGCTGCGCTGCTAGGGTCGCGGCTCCGTCGAGCGCCCGAGGTGTTGCACACGCAGATGGCACGATCCGTCAGGCTCCGACCATGGCAGGCTGAGGCGTTGGAGCGGTTCTCAGCCGGTGGTCCGGACTTCCTGGCGGTCGCGACGCCGGGGCCGGCAAGACGACGTTCGCATTGGCGGCGGCGCTGGCGGATCTGGCCGCCGTTCCCGCGCACCGACGGACGGATGGAGTGGGCCGGTGCCGACGGCCTCGTACGGTCCGCGACCTTCGCCGACCCCCTCGACGCCGCATCGTCGAGCCAGCGCCTGCGGACCGCGCTGTCGCTCCACGGCGAGTGGCTGCCGGCCGTGCTGGAAGCCGCGCTCGCGCGGCTGCGCGAGGTGCGTCGGTCACAGCCCGATGCGGGAGGCCTGGTCATCGCCACCGACCAGGAGCACGCTCGGGGGATGGCCGGCATGGTGCGCGACCGGCTCGGCGTGACCGCCACGGTCGCGACATCGGAGGACCCGGACGCCTCTGCGCGGATCTCGCGGTTCGGCGATGGCACCGATCCGTGGCTGGTCGCCGTCCGGATGGTCTCCGAGGGGGTGGACATCCCACGGCTGCGCGTCGGCGTCTACGCGACGACGACGACAACGGAGTTGTTCTTCCGCCAGGCCGTGGGTCGGCTCGTTCGCTGGCGCCGGGGGCTCCGCCTCCAGCAGGCCTATCTCTTCCTGCCCGACGATCACCGGCTGCGCGCGTGGGCGACCCAGATCACCGAGCAACGGCGGCACAGCCTGCGGCGACGGGCGGGCGACGACGGCGATGCCGACGAGCTGGAGGATGCGACGCGGCCGGTCGAGCAGGAGCCGCGAGACCAGCTCTCGTTGTTCTCCGCGATCTCGGCGACGCCGCTGGGCGCCCCCGTCGACGCCACGCCCGCGTTCGACGACGTCGCGGCCGAGCGCGACCCGACGGATGACGGCACCTTGACCGTGGCGCTCGCACCTCCTCCGCCGCTGCCGGGTCGCGACGCCGGGGACGAGCCGCCCGCGGATGTGACACGACAGGCGCACAAGCGCCGGCTGCGGGATCAGAACGCCGCGAAGGTCAGGACGCTGGCCCGGCTGACCGGGCTGAGCCACCAGAAGGTCAACCTCGAGCTGAACCGTCGTGTCGGGTTGCGCACCGTTGGTCAGGCGACCGTCGCCCAGCTCGAACGGCGGGTGCGCGCGGCAGACGAGTGGCGGCGGCGACTCTGAGCGCGGTCAGCGGCGTCCGCTGCACGGTGGTCGCGGGGCGTCCGCCCACCAGGCTCGCGGAGTGCCCGTCGCCCCGAGGGGGGCGACACTGACGAGGTTGACACGGTCGGGGTGGCGACCTACTCTCGTACTCGCATCCCAGCGACGCCAAGGCGTGCCTTGGCGTCGATCGTGTGTCTCTGACGAGACACCCACGGTCGTGGGACCTGGTTCCACGACCGACTGATGGACCGGCTCCGCCGGACCGGAGACATCCGCCGGAACCGCTGCAGCGCAGTGGTGCAACCGCAGGCGACAGTCCGCGGCTGTAGGCGACTGACAGCAGGCGACTGCTGGCGACGCGTCCCCACCGAGGACACGGGCGGACGAGGTCATCGCAGATCCTCGACCGCAACGCCACAGCGCCGGCGCGCACCCGCACCGAGCCGCCCACATGGCTGCCACATGCACGTGGATGTGAAACGCCCGGGTGCGTGGCCCGAGAGGGCACCGAGGGCCGGTGTGCGGCGCGGACGTCCGCACGACCCGTGACGAGACAGATCAGACAGGAACGTGCTTCATGCCGACCATCCAGCAGTTGGTCCGCAAGGGCCGCGACAAGAAGACGTCGCGTGGGAAGACCGCGGCGCTCAAGGGCTCGCCGCAGCGCCGTGGCGTGTGCACGCGCGTGTACACGACCACACCGAAGAAGCCGAACTCGGCGCTGCGCAAGGTGTGCCGCGTGCGGCTGAGCTCGGGGATCGAGGTCACCGCCTACATCCCCGGTGAGGGCCACAACCTGCAGGAGCACTCGATGGTGCTCGTGCGTGGTGGTCGTGTCCGTGACCTGCCGGGTGTCCGCTACAAGGTCATCCGCGCGGCACTCGACGCCTCCGGTGTCGCAGGCCGCCAGCAGGCCCGCTCGAAGTACGGCGCGAAGAAGGGTTAGGTGTAGTCGATGCCTCGCAAGGGACCCGCTCCCCATCGCAAGCTGACGCCGGACCCCAAGCACTCCAGCGTGCTGGTGACGCAGCTGATCAACAAGGTCATGCTCGACGGCAAGCGCTCGCTGGCCGAGCGCATCGTGTACGACGCGTTCGATCTCATGCAGACGCGTACCGGCGCCGACCCGGTGCAGACCTTCCGGCGGGCATTGGACAACGTCAAGCCGCTGCTGGAGGTCAAGTCGCGCCGCGTCGGTGGCGCCACCTACCAGGTCCCGATCGAGGTGCGGCGCGGCCGCGACACCACGCTGGCACTGCGTTGGATCACGCAGTACGCCCGCGCCCGTCGCGAGCACACGATGGCCCAGCGCCTCGCCGGCGAGCTCCTGGACGCGAGCAACAACACCGGTGCCTCGGTCAAGCGCCGTGAGGACACCCACAAGATGGCCGACGCCAACAAGGCGTTCGCCCACTACCGCTGGTAGTCCCGCGCACCACCCACGCGCGGCACCAACGGACCAGACCCGCAGACCGACGCTTCGAACCCCGGGGTACACCGATGGTCAAGCGAGAACACCCGCTCAAGCGCACCCGCAACATCGGGATCATGGCGCACATCGACGCGGGCAAGACGACGACAACCGAGCGCATCCTCTACTACACCGGCAAGAACTACAAGATCGGTGAGGTGCACGAGGGCGCCGCGACGATGGACTGGATGCCCCAGGAACAGGAGCGGGGCATCACGATCACCTCGGCCGCGACCACCGCACAGTGGCGCGACCACGTGATCAACATCATCGACACACCAGGTCACGTCGACTTCACCGTCGAGGTGGAGCGTTCGCTGCGCATCCTCGACGGCTCGGTGGCCGTGTTCGACGCTGTCAGCGGCGTCGAGCCGCAGTCCGAGACCGTCTGGCGTCAGGCCGACAAGTACGGCGTCCCCCGAGTGTGCTTCATCAACAAGATGGACCGCATCGGTGCGGACTTCTTCGCCGCGGTCGCGTCGATCCGCAAGCGCCTGGACGCGAAGCCGGTGCCGGTGCAGCTGCCGGTCGGGGCCGAGAGCGACTTCGTCGGCGTCGTCGACCTGATCGACATGAAGGCGCGCGTGTGGGAGGGCAGCGGCGACGACTTCGGGTCGACGTTCCACGACCACGAGATCCCAGAGGAGCTGGCGGACCAGGCCGCTGAGTACCGCTCGGCGCTGGTCGAGGCGATCGCAGAGACCAACGAGGAGCTGCTCGAGGAGTACCTGCTCAACGACGACCTGACCCGTGAGCAGCTGGTCGGCGGCATCCGCGACGCGACGATCGACAACCAGATCACGCCGGTGCTGTGCGGTTCAGCGTTCAAGAACAAGGGCGTGCAGCTGCTGCTCGACGCCGTGGTCGACTTCCTGCCCTCGCCGGCCGACGTGCCGCCGGTGGCCGGCGTCGACCTCAAGACGGGCGACCCGATCGAGCGCAAGGCGGACGAGAACGAGCCGTTCTCGGCGCTGGCGTTCAAGATCATGAGCGACCCGTACGTCGGCAAGCTGACGTACTTCCGGGTCTACTCGGGCGTGGTCGAGCAGGGTGAGGCGGTCATCAACTCGACCAAGGACCGCAAGGAGCGCTTCGGGCGCATCCTGCAGATGCACGCAAACTCACGCGAGGACCGCCCCGCGGCCTTCACCGGCGACATCTGCGCGGCCGTCGGCCTGAAGTTCACGACGACGGGCGACACGCTCTGCGACCCGCAGGCCGCCGTCCTGCTCGAGCGCATGGACTTCCCCGCCCCGGTCATCCACATCGCGATCGAGCCGAAGACCAAGGCCGACCAGCAGAAGCTCGGCGAGAGCCTGCAGAAGCTGGCAGAGGAGGACCCGACCTTCACGGTCCGGACCGACGAGGAGACCGGCCAGACCATCATCGGCGGCATGGGCGAGCTGCACCTCGAGGTGCTCGTGGACCGCATGCTGCGCGAGTTCAAGGTCGACGCGAACATCGGGCGTCCGCAGGTCGCGTACCGCGAGACCATCCGCCGCCCCGTCACCGGCCACCGGCTGCGCTTCAAGCGCCAGACCGGTGGCTCCGGCCAGTTCGCCGAGGTGAAGATCTCGATCGAGCCGACCGGTTCCTTCGCCACCGAGCCCCGCCAGATCCTCGACGAGGATGGCGAGCCCACCGGCGAGGTCGGCGGCTACGAGTTCTCCGACGAGATCCGCGGCGGGGCGATCCCGCGCGAGTTCATCGGGTCGGTCGACCAGGGCATCCGCGAGGCGATGGAGGGCGGCGTGCTGGCCGGCTACCCGCTGGTCGATCTGCGGGCCCGCCTGTCCGACGGCAGCTACCACGACGTCGACTCGTCGGAGATGTCGTTCAAGATCGCCGGGTCGATGGCGCTCAAGGAGGCCGCGCGCAGGGCGGGCGTCGCACTGCTCGAGCCGGTGTTCGACGTCGAGGTGACGACGCCCGAGGACTACCTCGGGGACGTCATCGGCGACCTGACCGCCCGGCGCGGTCAGATCGGCGAGATGGGCACCCGCGGCAACACCCAGGTGGTGACCGCGCAGGTGCCGCTGTCGGAGATGTTCGGCTACGCCACCGACCTGCGCAGCAAGACGCAGGGGCGCGCCAACTACACGATGCAGTTCTCCGGATACGAACCCGTCCCCGAGTCGCTGGCGGACGAGATCGTCGCCAAGATTCGCGGCGAGTAGGCCGGGAGCCCCAACCGCGGCCCCGGCCGCGCCCGCGGACGATCCACAGGCAGCAAAGGAACCAACGCATGGCGAAGAGCAAGTTCGAGCGGACCAAGCCGCACATGAACATCGGCACGATCGGTCACGTCGACCACGGCAAGACGACGCTGACCGCGGCGATCACCAGCGTGCTGCACAAGCGTAACCCCAACGTCCAGACGATGGCGTTCGACGCGATCGACAAGGCGCCGGAGGAGCGCGAGCGCGGCATCACGATCAATGTCGCGCACGTCGAGTACGAGACCGACAAGCGCCACTACGCGCACGTCGACGCCCCCGGCCACGCCGACTACGTCAAGAACATGATCACCGGCGCGGCGCAGATGGACGGCGCGATCCTGGTCGTGTCGGCCGCGGACGGCCCGATGCCCCAGACGCGTGAGCACGTGCTGCTCGCCCGCCAGGTCGGCGTGCCCCGCCTGATCGTGGCGCTGAACAAGGCCGACATGGTCGACGACGAGGAACTGCTCGAGCTCGTCGAGCTGGAGGTCCGCGAGCTGCTGAGCAGCTACGAGTTCGACGGTGACGACACACCGGTCGTCCGCGTGTCCGCGCTCAAGGCCCTCGACGGTGACGAGGCCTGGGAGTCCGGCGTCGTCGAGCTGATGGAGGCCGTGGACAACTTCTTCGAGGAGCCCGAGCGCGACATCGACAAGCCCTACCTGATGCCGGTCGAGGACGTGTTCTCGATCACGGGCCGCGGCACCGTGGTGACCGGGCGGATCGAGCAGGGTGTCGTCAAGGTCGGCGACTCGGTTGAGATCGTCGGCATCCGCGACACGACCAAGACCACGGTCACCGGTGTGGAGATGTTCCGCAAGCTGCTCGACGAGGG
>DASUUK010000013.1 GCA_036374135.1 Euzebyales bacterium | reverse complement strand
GCGGCAGCCGGTCCGCAGCGACGTCCCGGATGTGATGCACAGCGACGCTGACCCCTCGGGCGGCCATGCGCTGCGTGAACTCGTCGGCCACCTTGGCGCCGTTGCCGAACCTGGACGCGTGGACGTATTCGATCGTCGTGGCTGTCATGGCGACACCTCCCGCACGATGTTGTTACGTAGGATCGATGGGCGTGATCGTCCCGAGCCGCTCCTCGATCGCCGCCGCGGCGTCCAGGCACAGGTCCTCGCGGTAGCGGGGGCCGATGATCTGCACCACCTGTGGCAGGCCGTCATCGATGCCGACGGGAACCGCGACGGCCGGTAGGCCGAGCGCGTTGACCGCGATGGCCATGCGCATGCCGTGGATGGCGGCGACGGCGCCGTCGTCGAGGTCCGTGCCAGCCAGGAACGGGATGTCGGTGTAGATCGGCGCGACGATCAGCGGGTGGGTCTGTTGGAACTCGCCCCACGCCCGCAGCAGCTCGTGCCTGGTGATGAAGCTCGCGACGGAGGCCACGGGATCGGACGGGCCCGCGACGTCGTAGAACGCGGCGAAGAACCGCTGGGTGTCGGCCGGCATCGAGGTCGTGAACGCGTCGTAGCCCGCCAGGATCTCCGGGGTGTTGAGCATGTCGAGCAGCGTCCTCGCCGCCAGATCGATCGATGGTGGCTCGACCTCGTCGAGGCCGTAGCCCGCGGCTGCGAGCGTGTCGGCCGCCTTGCGGACGCCAGCGCGGACCTGGGCCGCCGTCCCGTGGCCGGCGGGGTCGACGACGACGGCCACGCGCGCGGGCGCGGCGGGTGCCGGTCCACGCAGTGGCGCCGGCACCGACCAGGGATCGCGCCACGTCGGTCCCGCCAGCACCTCCAAGGCGGTGCGCAGATCCGCGACGCGGCGTGCCATCGGGCCCTGCACAGTGGTGAGCTGCGGGCCGATCGGCTCACCCGCCGGCGCGCTCGTCGCGTGCGGGATGCGGCCGAGCGTCGGCTTGAGCGCGGCGACGCCGCAGCACTGGGCGGGCCAGCGCAGCGAGCCGAGCCCGTCGTTGCCGAGTCCCAGCGGGCTCATGCCGGACGCGACGGCGGCCGCCTCGCCGCCGCTGGAGGCGCCCGGTGTCCGCGAGCGGTCCCAGGGGTTGACGGTCGCGCCGCGCAGTTCGTTGTCGGTGTGCCACCGGACGGCCAACGCCGGGCAGTTGGTGCGGCCGATGGGGATCGCGCCGGCGGCGCGCATCCGCTCGACAACGGGTGCGTCCCGCTGGGGGTACGCCTCGGCGAGGGCCTTCAGCCCGATGGTTGTCGGGGTGCCCACGAGGTCGATGTTCTCCTTGACCGTGAACGGCACGCCGTGCAGCGGCGGCGGCTCGTGGTTCGCGACGACCGCGCGGTCGGCTGCCCGCGCCGCCTCGAGGGCCCGCTCGTCGAGGACGACGGTGACGGCATTGATGGCGGGGTTCACCGCCCCGATCCGACCAAGGTGGGCCTCAATGACTTCGCGACTCGACGCCTGCCGCGACCTGATGGCCCCGGCGAGCTCCGTGGCGCTCATGCGCCACAGCTCCGTGCCGGGCGTGGCGGTCATCGGTGCCTCCCGGCGCCTGGCGATGCGCGCCGGCGGTGGACGGCTGCGGCGGCGCCGGCGACCGCCAGTGCGCCGGCTGTCCGGGTCGTCCACATCCTCCGGCGCGGCGCGGCGGGTCGCTTCGCGGCGGACAGCGGCACGGAGCCGCCGAGATGCACGCGGGTCGACTGGTCGTCGCGGTCGAACACGACCTTCGCGGTGCCGAGGTCGTACGAGCCCAGGTCGATGCGGAAGACGTACGGGTCGTGTTCGTCGTCGGGGTGCAGCTCGAACCCCCGGTACGCCGCGGGCAGCGGGCTGATGGCCCGCAACATCAGCCGGCCGCGACGGACACGTACCTGAGCTCCGGCCCCGGCCATGGCCCACACCATGGTGTCGTTACGTTGCGCGATCGGCGTGTACCAGCCGCACAGATCGCCCCAGATCTCGGGGTGGTGCGCGACGTCTGTGCGGATGGCGTCGCGTGGGGCGTCGCTGAGGTCGCCGAGCAGCCGTGCCATCTCGGCGGTCAGCCACACCACCGCGTTGCGGGCGCCGTTGGTGAAGCCGAGCACGCCCACCCCGTCGTCGGGTGCGAGGTACAGCTGTCCGTTGAAGCCCGGAAGGATCCCCTGGTGCTCGACCACCTGCTGGTCGCCGAGCACGTCGCGGAAGAACCCCAACCCCATGCCTGGGATCCGTGGATCGGGCTGCCAGTGCGGCCGGAACATCATGGCCAGCGTCTCAGGCCTGAGGATCGACGCGTGCCCGCCTGCGCCGCCGTCGAGCAACGCGGCCACGTAGCGGGCCATGTCGGCCGGTGTGGAGTAGATCGACGAGGCGGCCGCGGTGACCCAGTGGCGGTCGGTCACCGCGATCGGACCGTGGGCGCCCAGCTTGTAGCCGGTCGCCAGCTGAGAGGTGACGTGCGCCGAACGGAGCAGGTCGCTGTCGTCCATCCCGAGCGGTTCGAAGATGTGTTCGCGCAGGTAGCGGTCCAGCGGCTGTCCGCTGACGTCCTCGACGATCTGTCCGACCGCGGCGAGCGAGTGGTCGGAGTAGTTGAACGTGGCTCCCGGCTCGGCCATCAGCCGCAACCGACCGCCGTAGAACTCGCCGAGACCGGGCACGGAATGGTCGAGCCGGACGCTCTCGCCCGGCCACCCGCTGAACACGGCGCGCGACGGCCGGACCAGCTTGGGAACCCCGGCGGTGTGCGTCAGCAGGTGCCGCACCGTGGCCGGCCGCCACCCATCCCTCGCGGGCACCAGCCTGAACGCGCGCAGGTAGTCGTTGGCGGGAGCCTCGAGGTCGACCAACCCCTGCTCACACAACTGCATCACGGCGACCGCCGTGAAGGTCTTGGTGATCGACCCGATGCGGAACACGGTGGTCTGCGTGACGGGCCGGCTCGTCGCGATGTCGGCGACCCCGCGCGCTGAGAATGACGCGAGTGCGCCGTCGCGGACGATCCCGACGGCAAGACCGACGGCGGGTCGTCGGTTGAGGATCTCCGTGACCCGGGCCTCGAGGTCGAGCACGTCGTGGGACATGGCATTCTCCGCCCCAATGGCGCGTTCGGTCGGATGACGGCCTGTCACAGGCACAACAGATCCAACTCCGACCTGCGTGGACGTGCACGAGGCGTCGGGCCCGGTGCGCCCAGGCCGGGTGACCCTTGGCGGTCGGGGACTGCACGCGGATGCTGGTCGGACCGGGAGGTGGGACATGGACAGGTTGTCCGCTGACGACCGGCTGATCCTCTGGCCCGACGAGGTCTGGCCGCAGGACGTCGGCGCGCTGGCGATCCTGGAAGGCAGCAGCCTCCTCGACGCGGACGGCGGCGTCCGGATCGATGCCGCACGGGACGCGGTCGGCCGTCGGATCCACCTCGTGCCCCGCTTCCGGCAGGTGCTCCACGTGCCCCGGCGAGGCCTCGGCGGCCCCCTGTGGGTCGACGCGCCGGCGTTCGATCTCCGCGAGCACGTGCGGGTCGCCCCGGTTGTCCCGCCAGGCGGTGACGCGCAGCTGCTGGAGACGGTCGAGCAGATCCGCCGGCGGCGTCTGGACCGCTCCCGACCGCTGTGGGAGATGTGGTTGCTGCCGGGTCTGCCCGCCAGGCGCATCGGCATGTTCGTCCGGCTGCACCACGTCGTCGCCGACGGCCTCGCAGGCATCGCGAGCGTGGCGGCCCTTCTCGGAGGCGACGCCGACGCGACGGCGGCGTCAACGCAGCCATGGGTGCCGGCGGCGTGGCCGTCGTCGCGTGCCCTGTTGGGCGACAACCTCCGGCGACGCGCCGCCGGAACACGGCGTGCCGTCGCGAGGTTGAGGCACCCTGGTGACGTGCTTCGGGGCCTGCGGGGCGCCTGGCCCGCCGCGCATGAGCTGCTCGTCGCAGAACCCGGACCGCAGACCAGCCTTGGTCGCGTGATCGGCCCGCACCGCCGTCTGGCGCTCGTCCGCGGCCGCCTCGACGTGGTGCGGGACGTGGCGCGGGCACAGGACGCGACCGTCAACGACGTCCTGCTCACCGTGGCCACCGCCGGGCTCCGACGGCTGCTGGCGCGCCGCGCCGAGCCGGTAGACGACGTGGTCGTGCCGGTCTACGTACCGGTCTCGCTTCGGCGTGAACACTCCGGTCAGGCGGTCGGGAACCTGATCACACAGATGGTCGTGCCGCTCCCACTCGACATCGCCGACGCCGGCCAGCGGCTGCGGCACATCGCCGCCGAGACAGCCAGGCGCAAGGCCATGGTGCGGCCGCCCCTCGGAGCCATGTTCCGCAGCCGGCCGCTGGCCGGCGTGATGCTCAAGCTCGTCGCGCGACAACGGGTCAACGTCGTGACCGCCGACCTGCCCGGCCCGCCCGCGCCGCTGTCCTTCGCCGGCGCCCGGCTCCTCGAGGTGTTCCCGCTGGTGAACCTCATCGGGACGGTATCCCTCGGCGTGGCGGCGCTGTCCTACGCCGGCCAGTTCAACCTCATGGTCGTCGCCGACGCCGACGCCTACCCCGACCTCGACGTGTTCGTTGCGGCCGTCGAGGACGAGCTGCGAGCGACGGCGCTGCGCTGACGCTGGCGGGCGGTGTCACCGGAAGAATGGCTCGAGGAAGTACAACTCGTCCCGGTGATAGCCGTACCGCCCTGCGACCGCGAGCGGCACGGCCAGATGCGCGCCAGCGGTCACACCGACGACGATGCGACCGTCTCGCAGCATCCCGGACGTCCACGTCCCCATGCGGCGGCGTCCCTCGCCGGCCGGCGAGCCGTCGCACCCCTGGAGTGGTCGCAAGGACCGCGAGGGTCGGGCGGGCTCATTTGACGATCAACAGCGTCTTGCCGACCGTCCGGCGGGCGGCGATGGCGGTGTGGGCAGCGGCAGCGTCGGCGAGCGCGAACGTCTGCCCGATCACCGGCCGCAGCCATCCGTCGGCGACCGCGTGCAGGGCGACCCGCGACAGCTCGAGCAGCTCGTCGCGTTCGGCCGACGCGCGCGTGAGGGTGACGCCGCGCGCACGTGCCCGCTCCGACGACACCGACGAGAACTCGCCGCTGGCGGCGCCGTACGCACACAGCCGCCCACCGTCGCGCACGAGATCGAACGCCGCCGCGCCGATCGCGCCGCCGACGCCGTCGAACACCACGTCAACCGCGTCGACGGCCGCGCGCACCGCTGCGGGCCAGTCGACCACGCGGTAGTCGACGGTGACGTCGGCACCCAGGTCACGGGCGACGGCCAGCTTCTGTTCCCCGCCCGCCAGGGCGACCACCCGCGCACCCTCCCGGCGCGCGAGTTGGACCAGCAACGACCCGACGCCGCCGGCAGCCGCCTCGACGAGCACGGTCTCGCCCGTCCGCACCCGTGCGCGCCGCAGCAGCAGCATCGCGGTGCGGCCGTCGGCGAGCACGGCGACCGCGTCGCGCGTGTCGACCCCGTCGGCCACTTCCAGCACGTCCGTCGCCGTGGCCACGGCGCGCTCGGCGTAGCCCCCGGAGCCGTGCAGGCCCGACACGACCCGGTGGCCGATCATGTCCGCGTCGACACCTGGCCCGACCGCTGCCACCACCCCGCCGACTCCGTTGCCCGGGATGACCGGGAGCGTTGGCAGCATCCCAGGGAAGGGCGGGCGACCCGCGCGCAGCTGGGTTTCGACGAATGTGATGTTCGCGACCTCGACATCGATCGCCAACTCACCAGGGCCGGCGACCGGCGTCGGCACCTCGGTGACGACGAGGACCTTCGGTGGGCCGAACTCCGTCATCACGACCGCGCGCATCGGACGATCATCGCTCATCGCCATCACCGGCATCTCCGCGCCTCCCGCAGGCCTGCACCCGTCAACGCCCTCGCAATGCTTGCCATCGCCCTCGTCGTGCGCCGCCGCCTCCACCCGGCACAGCGACTGAGTTGCCGCAGCCTGCAGGGCGACCTGGGACTGGCCGTCCAGCCTTGCCGCCGTCACATCATGACGGCGGTTCCACGAGAGCCGCAATCGTGACGGGACACGGTTGTCCAGGCCGGGCACCACACGCCTGGGTGTCGCACAACCGGCACATCCAGGCCTTCGCCGCAGGTCCGCGGATCAACCCGATGAGCAGCGTCTCGACAAGCTCGCCCAGCGCGGCGCGTTCGGTTGTTGACAGCGGCGCCACGATGTCCTCGAGAAGATCGGCACGTGCGGCCACGATGCGGGTCGCCTCCCCGCGGCCTGCGCGGGTGAGCTCGACGACCGATACGCGACCGTCGGACGTCGATGCCCGGGTGGCGTAGCCCTCGGCGACCAGGCGGTCGACCAGGCGTACCGTCGCCGAGGACGACAGTCCGAGCACGCTGCTCAGCTGATCGATGCTCGGAGCGTCGAGGAAGCGATCGAGTGCTGACAGCGCCGTCGCCGACGACAGCGATCGACCGTCCGTGCTGATGGCCGCCTGCATGCGGTCGGTGATCCGCAACGCCAGCGCGCCGAGCCGGTTGGCGACGGGCTCAGAGCTCGTAGTCAAGGACGTAGGTCGCAGCGCCGCCCAGCGGCGCCTCCATGCGCCCGCTGCCGGCCAGGTTCTCGAATGCCCCGGTGCCGGATCCAGTAACAACGGTCCACTCGCCCGTGGCCTTGGCGCCGTCGAAGGTGCCAATGCTCTGCAACACGAAGGAGCCGGATCGGTCACCGATGCGGCCGTCGACGTGTTGCATGCCGATCCAATCGGCGGTGCCGTCGGGGCGGTAGCACATCTGCCATCGGACGTCTCCCGAGCCCTCGATGTCACCGGTGAAGTGCTGGGTGACATCTGCCTGGGACAGCTTCCTGTTGCCGTCCATCTCCGTGTAGGCGTCCTCGTCCCAGGCCGCGATCTCGAACGTTCCTTCAGCTCGCACGTCGAGTTCCTCCCAAACAGATCAGTGTATGATACATGCATATATCTCCGAGTCAGCAGGCGCGAAACGGCGAGTTGGGCCGATGCCGCACCGCGGAACCCGCCCTCGCCGATCTGGGTCCGTGGCTCCTTCACTGAAGGTGGGTCCAGGCGACGGTGAGGACTCGGTGCGTCGTCAGGTACCCGCGAGGACTTCGCGGAGCTTGCGCGCGAAGGCCTCCGGCTGGCCGGGGTAGCCGGACTCGTCGCCGAGGAAGCCGCCGTGGTGGCTGGGGAAGACCGTCGCCTCCTGGCCGAGCAGTTCGGCGGTCGCCACCGATGTGCGGCCGGTGAAGGCGCCGAGGGACTCCTCGCCCACGGCGACGACGATCCGCGTCGGCGCGGCCCGCAATGCCGCCACGTCGGGGCGGTAGACGATGATCGCCGTCGACCGGTCCGACAGCAGCGGGTCGTCGCGGGCACCGTCATCCTGGGCGGGCATCCCGAACGCGGCGGGGTCCGGCGGCGGCTGAGCGAAGTAGGCGTCGGTGAACTCGCCCTGCCACGACGTCATCGCGATGAACGCCGCCATGCCGGCATTCGACCCGCGCGCGTCGTATGCGTCCCGGACGCCGGCCCACGCGCGCTCGGCGGCGTCGGCGTCGGACAGCACGCACAGCAGCGGTGGCTCGTGGGCCACCAGTGTCGTGACGTCGTCGGGGTAGGTCGCGACGAGGGCGAGCGCCGTCACTGCGCCGCCGCTGCTCGCGAACAGCTCGACCGGCCCCGCGTCGAGCTCGGTGATCAGCGCGTGCACGTCAGCTGCCTGGACCTCGGGCACGTGGTCGGTTCGGCCGTCCCGGCGGACGCTGCGGCCGAGCCCTCGCGGGTCGTAGGCGACCACGGTGCGGTCGGGGAACTGCGACGCGAGCGTGACGAAGCCGCTGGCGTCCATCGGCTGGCCGATCGCCAGCAGCGGCGGCCGGTCCTCGGTGGGTGGCATCGGGCCGTGGACGTCGTAGACGAGGTCGACCTCGTCGGTCGTGAGTGTGTGGGTCTCCATGTCGGTACAGACGTCGGGGCGGGTCAGGACTCATCGGCCGGTCGCGAGCAGACGATCCGATGAGGCGCAGCGGTCGAACAGCTCCGGGCCGTTGCCCGCGGGGCCGAGGGCCGGCGACCAGGTAGCATACCAGTAGCATCTCCGGTATGAAGATCAGTGTGAGCCTGACGGACGACGACGTCGAGTACGTCGATGTCTACGCCCGGCGCCGAGGGATCAATTCGCGATCCGCAGTCATACGTGAAGCGATTCGACTGCTGCACGCAAGTGAGCTGGGACCCGACTACGCGGCGGCCTGGGACGAGTGGCCTGAGCACGACCAGGAGGCGTGGGATGCCACCGCCGGGGACGGCCTGACGGCGGATGCGTAGTGCGTCGAGGTGACATCTGCACCGTCGACCTCGAACCGGTGCGCGGGTCACAGGCGGACAGGCGGCGACCGGCGGTGATCGTCAGCAACGACGGCGCGAACACCACCGCGGCGCGGCTCGGGCGTGGGGTGGTCACCGTCGTCCCGGTCACCTCGAACATCAAACGGGTCTACCCGTTCCAAGTGCTCTTGCCTGCGCAGGACAGCGGCTTGCAGCGGGACTCCAAGGCGCAGGCCGAGCAGGTGCGCTCGATCGCGGTCGAACGCGTCGGAGCGACGATCGGGCGGGTGCCGCCATCACTCATGGACAGCCTCGACGACGCACTTCGACTGCATCTGGCGCTGTGAAGCGCGCCGGTATCCGCGGTTACGGACAGGCGGTCGATGTGCGCGCCGCGTTCCCGCGACCGTCGCGTCCGTGGCCAGCGAGTCCGAAGTGTCCACGAGCGCAACGAACCGTGCGGCGACCGGGGGCCAGGATCACAAGGACCGCGGTCAGTCCGCGACCCAGCCCGCCGGACGGATCGTGCCGATCAGGTCGTCTCGATCCATTCGCGACCTGCCGGCGATGTCGAGGTCCCGGGCAGCGGCCAGCAGCGGTTCAACCGCGAGGCCGTGAAGCGTGTCGGCGGACGCCGGCGGGACGTCCGCCAGCATGAGAACGTCGGGCCCGTACTCGGTGCGGATGACCGCTCTCATGTCCGTTCAACATCGGTCAGTGTCGTGTCGCGGCCCAGGAAGTCGGCGTACCGTGCGGCGGCGGCCTGCAACGCGGCATGTTCGTCGGGATCCAGATCGCGGAACAGGTTGATGTCGAAGCTGACGTGACCGGTCCGCAGCGTGCGCCGCATGCCCCCGACCATCTGAGCGTCGACCAGTGCCATGCCGAGGTTGGCGGGACGCCCGGGCGGCACGATGCCCGCGATGTCGAGCACGCCGCGCGAGTCCTGGTAGCCGTTGTGGTACTCGTCGAGGATCTGCAGCAGATGGGCGCGCGGGTTCAGCGCCGGATCGGTGCTGAGCGGCGGGTCGGCGAACCAGAACGTGCGGCCGTCGTGCTCCACGCGGTCGAGCTGGTCACCGGCCGCGGCGAGGCCGGCGCGGATGTCGGTCAGCGTCATCGACGCCCAGTACGACAGGTCGCGTTCGGTCGCCGGACCGTGCCCGGTGAAGTAGCGGCGGACCAACTCCGCGACGGCCTCGTCACGGTCGAGGCGGGGGGCGGCCGGGGCCCGCTCGTCGAGCAGCGCGTAGGTGTGGTCGGTGCCCTTCATCGCGCCGCTGCAGATCAGCGCCGCCGTCTCCGCGTGGTAGACGTGCACACCCAGACGACCGTTGTCGGTCGTGATGCCGGCGTCCCGCAGCCGGGCAGCGAGCTCGTCGCGGGTCAGGTGCGTCCCGCCGGACAGGACGTCGACGATGACCGCGGCGGAGTGTTCCAGCATCGCGTCGTCGATCCCGGCCGACCGCTGGACCTGCCGCAGCTGTGGGCGGATCCGGGGGCCGGTCAGCTCGACCAGCCAGCGGATGTCCGCCGGCAGGACGAAGTGCCACGTCGGCCGCAGGACGTGGGTGCGCAGGATCTGCCCGGCGTCGAACAGGCGCTGGAACTCGTCCTCGGTGGCGCCGCGTGTCCGCGCGGCGACCGCCCACGAGGCCTGCGGGTGGTTCTCCGCCTGGACGCCGAGCAGCCCGCCGACCGCCGCCGTCGGTGACGCGAACGGCTCACCGGCCAGGCGGAGCGTGTGCATGCGCCAACGCGCGATCGTCAGGTCGTCCATCGCTGTTCGCACCAGTCTCGCGGATTCCACCGGTGCTGTTGGATGAGGAGGAGTTCCGCCAGGCGGCCCTGTCACACGAGGTGATCGTCGAGCCCGTCGGCAGCGGCATTCCTGCTGTCAGCAGGTGTGCCCGATCCGCGACTCGGCGAGGCTGTCGATCGCGTTCGTGGGCACACGCCGAGACGACGGGTTGTCCTGACCACGACCGCCGTTCTCAGTCGGCGCTGGCCGCCCCGGCGTCGGGCGGAACGACCATCACCGGCGCGGTCGCGTGGCGGACGCAGTGCTGGCTGACCGAACCGAGGAGCATCCCGCTGAAGCCCCCGCGGCCACGGCGCCCGACCACGAGCAGCCGCGCCCATGCGGCGGCGTCGAGCAGTGCGCGGGCCGGATGCCGTGCGCTGAACACGGTTGGCGTCACCTTGTCGGGCAGCTGGTCGTGGCCGATCAGCGCGAGCTCGTCCGCGAGGTGGGACTCGGCGGCGTGACGCCAGTGCGCGAGGGCCTCGTCGTACGCACGCTGACGTTCCTCGATGCCATGGCGTCCTTCGGGCCACAGCACCCCGGTCCACACGGCGGCGTCCACCGTGGACTGGCTCCGAGAGCGTGGGGCCATCGTGGGTGGTGGCGGGGGCACGAGGATGGCTTCAAGTTCGCAGTGCCGCAGCGTCGCCTCGTACGCAGCTCGACGTAGTGCCGCGCGCGCATGCGACGAGCCGTCGACGCCGACGACGACCTTGTCGTCGCGGCGGTCGGGATCTGTCGGCTCGGGGACGACGACGACGGTCGTCTCAGCGTGCACAGCCACCTGATGACTGACCGAGCCGAGCAGCAGGCCGCGCACGTTGCCCAGACCGCGCGACCCGACGACGAGCATCGTCGCGTTCGCCGTCCTGCGGACCAGTGGCCACGCGGGCGCCCCGTCCCGAAGGACCTCCGACGTCGTGGGCACGCCGGCGTCGGCACACGAGGCGAGTGCGTCCCTGAGGATCGCCTCGGCGCGTTCCGTCGCGACGGTCTGGAGGCGTTCCCCGTAGGCGTCCCGCAGAGCTGCCCCCGCCGTCAGCATGCCCGAGAACTGCCGGACGGTCACGACGGTGAGCTCGTCGCCCGTCCGCCGAGCCTCGTCGACCGCCCACGACAGCGCGGTGTTCGCGCCATCCGATCCGTCGACCCCGACGACCACTTCACCCATCACGCTCACCTCGTCCGCGGTCACGACGGGCCCACTGCAGCAGCATGCCGCCACGTGGCGACCGGCGCAGGGACGAAGGTCCCACCGCGCGTCGGCAGGTGATCCGTGCTGGACGAAGGTGGCGCGGCGTGGGCCGAGGCTCAGGCGTTGTCAGGATCTCCGAGTCGCTCCACGAAGGCGTCGGAGCCGGGGATCAGGTAGCCGACGCGACCGTCGTCCGCCCAGCGGACGACGTACGGGGGTGTGCCGTCCGGCCCCCGCACCTCGAGGATCTCGGCGTCGCGGTCGGGTTCGCCGACCCGGTGTCGTCTGACAACAAGCCGGTCGCCCGGTCGTGCGTGTAGCGTCTTCATGGTGGTGCTCCCGTGCCGGTGGTCGCGGCGTCGACGGTGGCCGAGATGCTGCCGTTGGCATCCCTCGACGAGTGGGATCGTGTGTTGCACAGCCTCGTCGCTCCCCGCGGTTGGGGCAAGGGCCTATGTCCCGGCCACGCCTTGCCGGTTCGCCTTTCGCCGCCACGCCACGCCTGGCAGAGTGACTGGCGTCGCGAGGCAGTGCGACGTCGAGGTCTAGCGGCGTCGTCCGTACCGGGAGCCTGAGGATCCACCGCCGGCCAGCGCGCCGATGCCGAGCATGAACCCGAAGTCGTACCAGTTGCCGCTGTTGTGCACCTCGTAGATGTTGATGTCCTCGATGAACAGCGAGATCAGGAACGTCACGGGCGCGATGACGCCGTGCCACAGCCCGAGCCAGAAGCCGGCGATCACCCGTTCGGCGTCAGGTGTGCCGACCTCCGGGTTCACCCCCGGCGCACAGCCGGCCACGAGCATGAGCAGCAGCAGCGCGATCACCCAGCGTCGACACATCGGCATCCCTCGGACTCGTTCGGACTGCCGGGCACGGACAGCACCCAGTCACATCATCGCGCGGGCGCACCCGGCACGATACGTCCATGCGACCGGAAACCTCGGGACATCTGGTCCGTCACGGCTCGCACGCCGAGGGACCCCGCAGCTCCAGGACCACCGACCTGGAGCCGCGGCAGGCGGGCACCGTGAGGTGTCGGTACGACCCTGAACCCAACGGATGACGATCATCTACGCTCTTTCGTGACGGCGGCGCCACTCGCAAAGGAGACGCGCGTGACCGACCGGGGCACGTCGAGGCCGCGACCTCCGCCCGACCGGCCCACCAGGGCCTCACCGCCCTCGTCGGCACGACGGACCACCACCGTCTGGCAGGTCCTGACCGCGGTCTTCGCCATCGCCGCGGTCGCGCTCGCGATCTGGGTCTTCACGCTCTACAACGATGCGCGGTCCGACGAGGACATCGCCACGTCGGAGATCATCTCGCTGCAGACCGAGGTCGAAGGCCTCACCGAGCAGGTCTCCGCGCTCGAGGACGAGAATGCGACCCTCGCGCAGGACAATGCCGCGCTGCGGGACGAGATCGCCGCGGTCGAGGAGGACAATGCGGCGCTCGAGGACGAGAACGCCGGCCTGCAGCGGCAATCGCAGCAGCTGTCGCAGGAGGCCCAGCAGGCCATCGATCAGGCGGTGGCGGCGCTCGAAATCCTCGCCGACGAACGACAGATCGGCGACCAGCAGGTCGCCGACAGCACCGCCGCGCTCCAGGCCGCGAACGACGCGCTGGCCGATGCCCGGGGCGACCTGGAGACGGCGGTGGCGGAACGCGACCAGGCGGTTGCGCTGGCCGAGACCGCCCGGACGTGCGCATCCGGGGCGATGACCGCGGTCGGGCAACTCGGCGAAGGCGACATCGACGGCGCGACTGCGTCCCTGACGGCCGTCGCGTCCGCGTGCGAGGCCGCGTTCGCCGAGGACAACCAACCGCAGCAGTAGGGACGCGGCCGTGGCTACACCAGCTCGTGCTTGTAGGCGTAGGCGGTCGCGGCGGCGCGGTTCGACAGGCCGAGCTTGGTGAACATGTTGTTCAGGTGCCGGGCAACGGTCTTCTCGCTGATGACGAGCTCATCGGCGATCTCCCGGTTGGTCAGCCCTGCGGCGACCAGCCGGATCACCTCCACCTCGCGCGCGGTCAGCCCAGCGGCCCCCTCGGCCCAACCGCCGCCGGTGCGCTCGCCGAGCCGTGCGAGGTCGGGGCGGGCGCCGACCTCCGTGAGGACCTCCCGCGCCGCCTCCTCCTCCATGCGTGCGGTGTCGTCGTCGCCGAGCTGACGGCACGCCGCCGCCAACAGCACCCGCACGCGGGCCACCTCGTAGGGTGCCCGCAGCTCGTGCCAGAACGACTGCGCGCTATGCAGTGCGGCGACCGCGGTCCGCGGCTCGTCCTCGGCCAGACGCACGGCGCCGTCCGCCTGCGCCGACATGGCCCACAACAGCGGCTTGTCGAGCTCGGCGGCGATCTGTGACAGCTCGTCGACGGCAGTTCGGGCCGCGTCGACGTCGCCGGTCGCGAGCATGATGTCCACGCACGCGGCGAGCACCTTCGCGCGTTGGCCGAGTTCCTGCGCCTCCTCGACGACGCGGCGGATCGCGCCGCTCGCGTCGTCGAGCCGTCCCTGCGCCAGGCGTAGGAGCGCCAGCCCGGGATGGGGGCCGCGACCCGCCCGGCTGGCCAGGCGGTACGTGCGCTCGGCGTCGGCGAACTCGCCGCGCAGACGGTGCAGCTCCGCCCGCTGGTAGTAGGCCATCCCGATCGCCGGCTGCCCCGGCGGGTCGGCCAGTCGCGCGCACGCGCGTTGCGCCTGGGCGATCGCCGTGGCCCAGTCGCCGCGCATCTGCGCCAGCTCCGACCGGTGGACCAGGCACTGGCCGCGGTAGGGCACGAGATCGGGTTGCGCGTCGCACCAGGCGCTCAGCGCCTTCGTCCACTGCTGCGCCCGACGCACATCGAGGAGCCGCTGACATTGCAGGATCACGCCGCAGTAGACGATCCCCGCGACCACCGTCGACACCTCGCCGGTCTCCACGGCGACCATCGCCTCGTCGAGGGACCGGACGGCCCGATCGGGCTGGTGCATCCCGATCAGCGCCTGTCCCGATCCGAGGCGACCGAGCGCGCGCAGGTCCGGCTCGTCGAATCGCTCGGCGACGTCGAGGGCGCGACCGAAGAGCTCGTACGCCGCCGTGGCGTCACCCGCGCCCAGGCGCGCCAGCGCCGCCGGGAGCAGCAGGTAGCCCTGCTCGACGCAGTCGCGTGCTCCGTCGGCGACCAGCCGGTCCGCGCGGGCGATCCAGCCGCCGCCGCGGACCTCCTCCCCGCGGTTGATCAGCATGAACCCCAACCGGAACGCGCAGCGCGCGGCACGCTCGACCTCGCCGGTCTCCACGGCGACCATCGCCTCGTCCAGTGACCGGACGGCGCGGTCGGGCTCGTCCAGCGCGATCAGCGCCTGTGCGGCCCCGAGCCGCCCGAGCGCCCTGAGGTCCGGCTCGTCGAACCGGTCGGCGGCGTCCAGCGCGCGGTCGAACAACGCGACGGCCTCCGCCGGCTCGCCGGCGCCCAGGCGTCCCAGGCCCGCCGGGAGCAGCAGGTAGCCCTGCTCGACGCAGTCCCGTCCGATCTCGGCGACCAGGCGGCCGGCACGGCCGATCCAGCCGCCGCCGCGGGCCTCCTCGCCGCGGTTGAACAACACCAGCCCGAGCCAGTACGCGCAGCGGACCGCCTGCTCCACCTCGTTCCGGTCGACGAACCCCTGGTGGGCTCGTGCCCAGGCGTCCTCGCACTCGGCGTCCCGACCGGTCAGGTAAGCCGCGCGTGCCAACCGGTCGAGATCCCCCGGCGCCAGGGCGTCCTCGGCATCGACGGCCGACAGCTGCGCGTAGGCGACCTCCCATTCGCGTCGCCGGAACGCCTCGCGTCCACGCTCCAGCATGTCGACCATCGTCATCGCCTCCCGGCGGTGCTGGCGGACCCCACGGCCGCCGTCCCCCGACGACGGGCCGTCGTCAACCCTACGGGATGCCCCGCCCCGCCCCAAGGGTGGTCCCAGGAGACGACGACGCGCCCGCGTGACGACAGGCACGTGCGTGCCCCGGTCCGTCCGTCGCCCGGTGCCGCGGCCCCGCAGTGACGACGGTCGCGGTCAGGTCGAGCCGGACCCGCGCGCGAGGGCGACGAGACGTACCCGCAGTTGCTGTGCGAGGTCAGGGTCGACGTCGCCGTCCTCGACGAGCTGGTCGAGCTTCTCGCGGAGCTTGCCCACCTGCTCGCGTGCCTTGTCGGGCTTGTCCTCGCGGCCCTGCTTGACGACCTCGGCGATGCGCTTCTCGATCTCCTCGACGCCGCGGGCGCTGATGCGACCGTCGGTTCGCGCCTGGACGACGAGGCGTCGCACCCGCGTCACGGGTGACGCAGGGCCCGTGGACCGGTCACCGGTGCCAGTGTCGTCGGTGCCGCCGCTGGATGCGCCCGCTGTGTCGTCCCCGGCGGCATCCCCAGGGGCGCCCGCGCCAGCGTCATCGTCGGCACCGTTGCCGCCGTCGTCGCCACCGCCGCCTGCGGCGACCGTCTCCGGCGACGACCCGGCGTCGGCCGTCGGCGTCGGCCCCCAGGCGCCGCGCAGCCACAGCAGCGCCGCGAGCGCGACGGCGGCGGCGATCAGCACGGCAGGCCGCCGTCGCGGCGACCGCTGCGCGGCGCGCCGTGACGACGCCCCGTCGGGTGGCGTGACGGCGGCAACCGGCTCGGTCCGTGTGGGAACGAACGCACGAGTGCCGCCGGCCATCGCCCACGCCGTGCCGCCGTCGGCGATCTGACGGAGTCGGGTGCTGACATCCTCGGCGTTCGGCGGTCGTTCCCCGGGATCCTTCGCGAGCAACCGCGTGACGAGTGCGTCCAGCGCGTCGGGGATCTCGGGACGCACGCTGTGCACCTCAGGCGCCGGCTCGTGGAGGTGCTGGGACAGCACCGCGGCGATCGTGTCGCCGGTGAACGGCCGGTGGCCCGTGAGCATCTCGAACAGCGTGCATCCAAGGGCATACAGGTCGCTGCGCGGATCGGGACGTTCCCCGCGCGCCTGCTCGGGTGCGATGTATCCGACCGATCCGTGCACGGATGTCATCGTCAGCGACGCCTCGGTCGCGCGCGCGATCCCGAAGTCGCTCAGCTTGACGACCCCGTCGGCTGCGAAGAGCACGTTGGACGGTTTGACGTCGCGATGCACGATCCCCGCGGCGTGGGCGGCGGCCAGCGCGTCACAGATCTGCGCCGCGACATCGGCCGCCTCCGGGACGGGCAGTGGCCCACGTTCGCCGATCCGCGACGCCAGCGTCGGGCCGTCCACGCGCTGCATGACCAGCACCGTCACGCCGTCGTGCTCGGCGACGTCGAACACCGTGACGATGTTGGGGTGGTGCAGCGCGGCAGCGGCCCGCGCCTCCCGGCGGAACCGCTCGGCGGCGCGCGGCTCGTCGTCCGCATGCCACGAGGAGATCTTGAGCGCGACCGACCGGTCCAACGTCAGATCCGTGGCCGCGTACACGGAGGCCATGCCGCCGCGCCCGAGTCGTGCGTCGACCCGGTAGCGATGACCGATCACATCACCGGGCCCAACTGGCACCGCGCGTCGTTCCTTCGTGGATGCGGGTCGTCCTCCGGCTCGCAGCCTAGCGGTGGTCCGCATCGCGCGGGAGCGCACGGTGTCGGACCGATCGGCAGGCGGTGGCCGCGCGTCACCGGCGCGGTGCGCGCGTCAGCGACCGGTCAGCTCGTCAGGTGGTCCATTGGCGGGAAGGGCGGTGGACGGCAGCGACTCGAGCATGATGCTCCGCTCGACCGCGGCAGGGTCCGCCTCGGTCGCATCCACCGCGAACCGGCATTCCACCTCCACGTCCCGACGTCCAAGGTTCGACACGGTGATGTCGTAGGTGATGTCCCCGTCGTGCCCGCGACTCGGAACCACCATCCATGCGACCGTTGGGTCTCGGAGTGCGGCTTCCCGGACGATGACCGCCCAGTGAACGTCGGCATCCGCGGGCCATCCGGCCGACGTCCACCTCTGCCGCGAACGTGGGCGCACCGTGCCTCGGAAGGCCACGCCGTCGATCCAGTCACACCGCTGCGGACGGTCGTCATCGTCGTCGATCAGGGGCTCCGGCTGGACCTCCAACCGGATGTCCAGTCCACCGACCAGTTCTTCGCGCTCGGACTCGAACTGCCGGACGCGAACAGGAAACGTGTCGCCGACGCCGGCGTCCGGCGGGCGATCGAACAGGAGGTACGCGGTCAACGACTGGGCGGGCTCCAGCACCAGTCGTCGCAGGGCGGCGTGGACGTCTGCGGTGGCGTCGAACATCGCGCCGCTGCTGAGGACAGCGTCGATGTTCCCGAGCGCCTCGTCGGTCCACGCCGCGTCCCACGTGTTGCCCGCGTCGTGGTCCCGGCGCACACGACTCCGAAAGTCACGTGCCCACTCCCTGAACGGAAGGAAGTCCGTCCCGCGCTTGAGGCCCTCCGCCAGGTCGGTGAGGTCACCGTCGGTCTCCACCGGCGGCAGGTACAGGCGGACGTGCCCGCGGTAGCGACGTACGTCGATCTCGAGGTCGAACAGCTCCGGCCCGCCCCGCCCGGGGTTGTGCAGCCGGAGCGGCACGGCGACCGGTGCCGGCGTGGGGACCGTACCGGTGAACTGCACAACGGTGAGGTTCTTGTGCGCAGCCTTGCGCTCGCCTCTGCTCATCTGGTCGGTGTTCACGACCGTCGAGGTGAACGGGTCGTTGGCATGGTGCAGCAACGCGAGGACGCAGTGGTGGTTGTTGCCCGCGAGGTTCGCCGGCGGCGGAAGAAGATCGGACGTCAGGTCGAAATCCGCGATCTTCGGGGCGTCGGGCCTGACATCGTGCAGCGTCGTGATCCCCACCGTCCGCCAATCCATTGTCGTGATCGGGGTTCCCGCCTGCACATCGGCTGCCAGGGTGGCCGGCAGCGGGGGCAGGCCGGTCGACGCGTTGGCCAGCAGCAGCATCACGCGCACGTTGTCTGCCGGCCCGGTCCCGCGGTTGTGCACCTGCACGTACACCTTCGTCGTGATCGTCGCCGTCGCGTGCGTCGCGACCCCGCGCGCGTCGTCGGTCAACCCGTCGGTGAAGTCGAGGAAGTCGATGCCACCGACGAGGGGGAACTCGTAGTCGCCGCTCACGTCGGGCGTGTCCAGCTTGATGCCGGGGCCCCGCCAGTGCGCGACCGTCTGGCCCTGCCGGGTGGGGTCGTCGAGCCCGTTGACCGTCGTGTACCGACCCTGGTCGAGCTGGGTGTCCCGCACGTACAGCTCGATGCCCTGCTTGTGGGTTCGGTCGAGCTCGACCTCGTACATGCCGCGGCCGAACGTGCTGCACCGCAGCAGGCGCCGACCGGCGTGGATCTTCAGGTCCATCACGCCCGCGTCGGGCAGGCCGGCCGAGAAGGCAGCCCAGTTCTGGCCCGCATCGGTTGACCGCCACACCCCGATGTCCGCCCCGGCGTAGACGATCGAGGGATCGGCCGGGTCGACCACGATGGCCGTGTGGTTGACGTCCAGCAGCTGTGCCGCGGCGGCGCCGGGCGGTCCGGACCGCTGCTGCCACGTCGTGCCGTTCCAGTGCCACACGTGGCGGTAGTCACCGGTACCGCCGTAGGTCACGAAGATGGACCCGCCGGTCGGGTCCGCGGGATCCTCCGCGATGTCGGTGACCGGCGCCGCGAACGGTAGCTGGGTTGTTCCAAGGTTGTCGATGCGGGTCGGAGCGCCCCATCCGCCGGCACCTTCGTCGTAGCGGTACACCCGGCCGTTCATCGTCCCGGCGAACAGCCGGCTCGTGCGGGTGAACAGAAGGCTGCGGATGCGAAAGCCCGGGTCCGTGCCGAGGTTGTCGCCGGTGGTGTTGCCGGGGATCGAAGCCCAGCTCGTCCCGAAGTCGTTCGTCACCCACACCCTGGTCGAGCCGAGCGCGACACGGTTGGCCTGCGCGGGCGACGCCGGGTTGAACGGCGTGCCGACCATCGGGTTGTAGAAGAGCACGCCTTCGTTCATGGCCAGCGGCGGTGACACGTCGTTGTAGCTGTCGCGAAGGCCGCCGTTCGTCGACCGCCGGACAACGCCGGAGGTCCAGATGCTCAGGACGCGATAGGGGTTGTTCCAGTCGATCACCTGCGCCCCGCCGTCGCCGTGCGAGGAGTACAGCCACGCCTCCTCGCCGGTGTAGCGGATCCCGCCGTTGTCCTGGCTGCCGGAGAACACGACGGCCGGTTCGGTGGGATGCTGGTTGAAGCTGTTGAGTGTCAACGTGACCAGGCCGGTGTTCCGCGACCGGAAGATGTTGCCGCTGCCCGCCGGATTGGCGGAGTGGAACACGCCGCCGTCGCAGCCGACCCACAGACTCGTCGCGTCCCCCGGTGTGAACCGGGCCCGGTGCACGTCGGCGTGGATCGATGCGCCGATGTACGTCGCGGTCGCTGAGGGAACGGTGCCGCTCACGGTGATGGCACACCGATACATCGACCCCGACCACTCCCCGGAGCTCGCCGCCGTCGAGCCGCCGACGAACACGCGGTTCGCATCGTTGGGATCCACCTCGACGGCGTTGTCGTACGATCCCTGCCCCCGCCGCACCGTGGGGTTCGTACCGAACAGGGTGGCGGGGACTCCCGTGACGAGGCGCCACGTCCCGTCGGCGGTGTCGAGGCGGTACAGCCCGTGCAGGTTGCCGCTCAGCGCGGTACCCGGCGGTGGTGCGGGAGATCCGGCGGGATCCCACAACGCCGCGAGTGCATAGACCACGGATGGGTCACCGGGTCGGGCGGTCAGGCTGATCCGGCCCATGCGGTTGGTCGGGAACCCGGTGCCGACGGTGGTCCACGTCGCGCCATCCGTCGACGCGTAGATGCGGCCGCCCCACTCAGCCGCGTAGAAGGTCGTCGTGCCGCCCTGGCGGCAGGCGACGACGCTGGTGACGAAGGCGAACACCGCGCCGGGCAGCACCTTGCTGTCCCAGTGGAACCCGCCCGCACCGTCCGGCTCGCGGCGGTACAGGCCCCGCTGCGTGGCTGCCACGACACGCTGGCTGTCGCCCGGGTCTACCGCGAGCGCGTAGAACGCACTGCCGCTGAGACTGCTGCTGCCCGGTGACACGGGCTCGGTGACCCAGTTGGTCCCCCCGTCGGTCGACACGACGGGCCCGACGCCGAAGTACGCCGAACTCGCACCCTCGCCGGTGCCGACGTAGACCGTGTCCTGTGCGGCTGTCGCGCCCGGAACCACTTCGAGCGCGCCCACCGCGAGTGAGTCCGACGCCGCCGTCGTCGGGTTGAGGTCGAACGCGTCCATCAACGAGTGCCAGGTCGACCCGCCATCCTCGGAACGCCACACCCCGCCGTTCGCCGAGCCGACGTAGATCCGGTCACCCCCGGCCAGCGGCGCCAACCCTGCCACCCGCCCGCTCGTCGCCGGCAGCGTCGCACCCTGTCCCCTGCGGAGCACGGCCGGCCCGATGGGTACCCAGGAGTTGGCCGGTGGCGCAGGCGGTTGCTCGCGTGGCTGGTCGGGACGCGGAGCATCGCGGCGCTCGGCGGGAGGTGGCGTGAGCTGGGCGCGACGACGCGCGTGCGCCTCGTTCAAGGCCTCACGCCGCCGTTCGGCGACACCGTCGGACGCAGGGATCGCCTCCCGGGAGCCACCGGGAGTCGAGGGCGTCACGGGGCCGTGGGGCTCACCACCGCGACCCTCGCCACCGTCGTCACCTTCGTCCTCATCCCCGTCGTCACCTTCGTCCTCGTCCGCCGTGACGTCGGCCTTGTCGACCATGCGCGCCATGCGTTCCTCGAGGAACGCCCGGTCGCGCTCGTTGGGTCCTTCGAGTGGCTCGATCCGCTCCGGAACGTTGTTGGCATCCTCTGGCGTTGGCATGGCGCCACCTTCCTCGAGCGATTGGCGACACGGCCGCGTGCGGATCGTCGCCCGTTCACGGGCGAGTTGCTCCGCAGGTGGACGGGATCACGATGCCCCGCGCATGGTGACGTGGTCCGACTGTCCGCCACCGGTTCGTTCATGTCAAGCCGTCCGGCGTGAGTGCTCGGACGGTGACATGTGATGCATCCGGGGCACTGTCGGTGCGCGCGTCGATTCACCAGCCAGTGCGCGAGATGGTCCTTCTTCGGTTGTGCGCCACTGCCCACACGAGCATCTTCCAGCGAGATCGTTGGATCGCCTTCTACGCCGGGACGGGGTCTGGCGCCGCCTGCGTGTTGGCTGGCACGCCATCGACGGCGAGGTCCTCGCCACCCTGCGCTGTGGTGGGCTCCTCGGCGCCGGCGGCGGTCACGGCGCTCGCGGCCGCGATGAAGGAACTGAACGTCGCTCCGAACATCGCCGTCGCGGCCGTGACGCTGACGCCCCACGAATCACTGCTGAAGTACGTCGCCATCCAGACGCTGACGGCGGCCGCGATGCCCGTACCGATCGACATCAGCGCGTTGCGGCTGAACAACCAGTTCTGGAGGCCCGCGAGCGACAGATTGCCTTCCTGTGAGAAGCTGCCGCGCAGGAACCACAGGTACAACGTCGCGGGCAGGAGCATCAGGAGCAGCAGCACGCACACGAACTGCCACCACGGGTACGCGAGCGACACCGTGAAGGGGATGTCGACCCGTTCAACCCGGGGATCGACGACGCTGATCGTGCCGAGGTAGGAGCCGGGACTTCCCAACGCTGCGCTGCGCCGATCGAACGCGACACGCAGGAGCACACGATTCTGCCGCACTTCGGCGTCGGCGGTGATGTAGTCCTTGTCCAACTCTCGGCTGACGGACGCGTCTGCGAACTGCCCGATGCGCGTCTCGAGTGGACCGTCCGGGATGACCAGGCTGAAGCGCGACTGACCAGCTTCCTGCGGGACGCTGGCCTCGTACTCGATCTCGCGGATCCGTTGTGACAGGTCACGATGGAACAACACGGCCGAGAGGTTCTCGGGATCGCCGCGTGGCGTCAGCTGTGCCGGTACCTCGGGGGCGGTCGCGTCGTAGCGGTAGTCACTGCCGTGATCGACAGCATGCGCGCCCGCTGTGCTCCGCGCCCGGATGACGTCGTACAGGCCCCAGGCGGTGAAGGCGAGGACCGTCAGCGTCCACAGCGTGGCCAGCCACACGACCCTGCGGTACCTGCTGCGCGACCGTTTCCCCTTGCGACCAGTGTCCCCATCGGCGCCGGCCACCGTCTGCCTCGGCGTGCTGCTCATGATGCACCTCGTGCGTCGCACCGTTGATGGAGAGAGTCCTGGCGACCCGTGCAGATACGTGTGGTCATGCCGCGCTCAGCAGGTCTTCGATGCGGCGCCGGATCCTTCGGCGGAACTGGTCTTGTTCGAGCTTGCCCCGATCGTCGCGCGGCACCGGTTCGATCCGTTCGTTGGCGAAGTCGAACGGCGCTGGTGGTGCGTTCTTCTCCCGGACGGGGATCCACCCGGACGGGGGAGCATCCGGCGAGTTGATCAGTGCGTGGAGCATGCCGGCTTCGAAGATCACGTTCGGGTTGTCGGCATACGCGAAGTCCCCGTCGGTCGTCGCCTCGGAGAAGTAGCAGATGCCGAATCGGGACCGCACGATCTTGTTGGCGATCTGGACCGTGATCGCACCGGACTCCTCGATCCTCGTCCAGTCGATCACGTTCACCTTCTTGTCATAGTCACCGAGCACCTCGCGGATGATCTCCATCACGTCGCCGTCGGCCTTGCTCGACGACGCCACGAACAGGTTCGGCTTCGTCAGGCGAGGGAACTGTGCATCGCCGACGAACTTGCTCAGCTGGGCGACGGCCTTCTTGGTGCTCTGGGCCTGCAGGCGATTGACGCTGCGCAGTTCGATCAGCGTCGAGATCGCGGTGGCAAGTTGCTCCATCTCGCGACGGGCGATGTCAGTCGCTTCGACGTATGCCGTGGACTCGAGGTACATGACGCCGAGCTTCGTCCTGCCGCGCTCGAGCGGCACCATGATCGACGTCCGCATCTCCTTGCCCCGCAGTGGTGGCTGATAGGGCGGCAGCGAGTCGCAGGAGGACCACATGTCGACGTACTCGGCGTCGGGCTCGAGCACCCCGCCGCCCTTCTCGACGACCCACAGCGCGATGCCCCTGTCGAAAGCGAGGCACACCTGTTGCTTGTAGTTGTCGTCGTCGTCGCCGATGGTCGTCGAGCCATCCATCCCGGCACTGCTCCAGATGGTGCGCAGGCCAGGTTGGCCATCCACGCTCGTGAACTCCATCAGGCCGAAGTAGGCCGTCTCGAGCTCGTTTCGCATGTTGTCGACGACGAGGTCGCGCACCCGGTCGAACGTGTCGTCTGTGACGATGTCGACCGACAGCGCGAAGTGCGTCAGCCGCTCAGCAAATGTGGTGATGGTCTCCGTCATCGTGGCTCACCCCGGCGATCGCAGGGTTTCGTGCGGTCGTGGTGGGAGTGAGAGGGCGAGGCTGCGCCGCAGATACACGGAACTTGCGCGAGTTGCGTGGCGTGACGCTATGCGGCGGGCAGGGCGCCGACGAGGTCGGTGCCTGAGACCCCGTCGTCGCCCGGCGGCGTGATGAGGGTCGCCTGTGCGACCGCACCGCCACCTTGGACGATCGCGGCGGCGATCAGTTCCCGGTCGGTGTTGCCGTCGATGACGAGCGTCGTGCGCTCCAGCATCCCGGCCCGCGCCAGCATCGTCAGTTCGTGCCGGGCGCCATCGTTTCCGGCGGCGAACCCTCGAACGTCCATGAGCACGAGGTCGGAGTCGCGCATCAGGCCACGTACGACGTGTCGCCAGGTGTTGTCGAAGCACAGGAACTCCTGGACCCGGTAGCGGCCGTGACGGTCGCGGGTCGCGTCGGTCGTGGTGCGCTGCTGCTCGAACTGCTCCGGCGTGGCGATGAACAGTTGTTCCAGCTTGCCGGCGGCAAACGTGAGGAACTCGTCGGGTTCGACCGTCGTCCGTGCCAGATCCGGGCCACCGATCAGGCGTACGGGTCCGACGTACTGCCAGTCCGTGACGACGCGGCGGAAGAGATCCTCGCTCTGCCTGCCGAGCGAGAAGATGCGCAGGACCAGCAGTCGGGGCGCGGCTGTCATCCGGTGCCTGCCCAGTGGTCGTGACGCGACCAGCCAGAAGGCGATGAAGGCGACAGGGGTCGTCGCCGCCCATGCGAGGGACTCGTGTGCCAGCGGGATGCCCTGGGCGGCCGCGAAGACCCCCCAGACGGCGCCGATCAGTACCAGTTGGTCGGGCAGGCCTTCGCGATACGCGTGCCCGAGCCGGTCGAGCCCGAACCATGCGAGCACGGAAGTGACGAGGAAGCCGATCGCGATCAACGCGACGAACGCCGCAACACCGCCGACACCCAGCCCCGAGGCGATGGTCGCCACGGACATGATGCGCTCATCGGACCCGCCCACGAAGGACACGAGCGCGTCCGCGCCGAGCAGTCCGACCAGTACGAAGAGCACGACGATGACCCCCACGGCCCGAACTGACCGATGGAGGTACGGCGCGACCACGGCGGTCGGGGGTCCGGCCATGAGCAGCCAGAGGAGGACACCTCCCATGGTGTTGCCGGCCGCGGCGGCGAGCGCGAGGAGGATCGCGAAGTGGACCATGACCGCACGCACCACGGTCCCGCGGTTGAAGCCGGAGAGGATCACTGCGGTCAGCACGAGCGGCCAGGCGTACACGACCCATACGATCGCTGTCCGCCACGGGAGGAACTCGATCCCCGCCGACAGGAAGGTCGCCACGGTCAGGACGGTCGCCGCTATGCAGCCCGCCAGCGCGTACCGACGCCAGACATCCCGCCGCAGCAGACGAGCGTCGTCGACCGAGGCTTGTGCCGCCCGTCGCGTGAGCTGGGATGGCTCGTCGGCTGCGGTCACCGTTCCGTCGGCATCTGACGGGACGCGGGTGAATCCCACGTCGTTGATGGCGGGCACCCAGTCGGACGTCGCGTGTGCCGACCTCCGCTGCATCGCGCGGACGACGGTCCTTCTGTAGCGGCGCAACAACCACCAGGTCAACGGCCACGACATGATCGCTGCGATCATCAACAGGCCGAGGACGGCGCCGTTGAGCGCGGTGACACCGGTCATTGCGGAGCCTTCGTCTGCTGCCGTGTCAGGATCATGGCCGAGACCGTCACACCGTCGAGGGCGGGCAGCCCCGCATGGAACCAGACGGTGATGGCGCGACACTGATACATGTCGGCGCCCGACGTCCGACGTGGGCGA
Organism: Euzebyales bacterium; assembly: GCA_036374135.1. NCBI lineage: Bacteria > Bacillati > Actinomycetota > Nitriliruptoria > Euzebyales > Euzebyales bacterium. Next base: position 19,839 of record DASUUK010000013.1, on the reverse strand, counting down.
CCGGACACGTGTGATGTTCAGCGAGCCCCCTCGGAGATGAGGACCCTGATGTCCAACGGGCGCTCGAGGAGCTCATCGCTGCGCTGTGACCAGATGTGCGGGCGACGTGCGGGGACTCCAGTCATGGGCCGTCGGCGGATGCTGTGAGCAGCGACTCGAGGCGCGCTCGCAGGTTCGTGCCGGCGAAGTACTTGGCGATGTCGTGGCGCCAGGTGCCCCAGTTGCTCTCGTGGAGATCATCGATCACGGGAGATCCCCGCCGCTGGTAGTCGTTGGCCAGACCGGCATCGAGCGCCGCGACCGGGTCCAGTCGGTCGAACACGTTGACCCAGTGGCCGCCGCACTTCGGCGGGAAGCCGTCTGACCGGGTCCATTCCGGTTTCAGCCCGTCCTGGATGTCGTCGAGCCCCAGCGGGCTGCCGATCGTCATCAACCCATCGACCGGTGGGCAGCCGTCGACGCGTTTGAGGCAGTCGTAGATGATGACCGTGCCCATGCTGTGGCTGACGACCACGTGCGGCCCGTCGGCCTGCGCACCGGCTTCCAGTGCGTCGACGACCCGCTTGCGGATGGTTCGCTGGATCCGGTACGTCTCGCCGGGGCGAGGGCTGAACTCGGCGTCGAACAGGTAGTGATGTACGTCGCGCAGCAGGATCTTCATCAGCCGGCGCTTGAGCCATCCTGGTAGCGGGATCCGCTCGAAGCCGGTGGCGTCCACGGGCGCTGCGCCGCGCTCGACCGGTGGGGCCACTTCCAGCGGCTCGTCCGTCGCGAACTCAGCGAAGCCGATCGCCGACGCGAGGCCTTCGATGAACCGCGCTTCCTCGCCCTCGGCCTCGACGGCCCAGCGCATGCCGATGTCCGGAACGGACGGATCCTCGGTCCTGCCTGCGGACTCGTACGCGACCTCGGCCCGGCCGGGCGAGGGGTACAGCAGGTCCGCCCAGTAGATCATCGACGACGTCGCCCCGACAGCCGTCAGATCCAGGCCGTGGCCCGCGAGCGAGCCCCGCCAGCCGTCCAACAACTCGTCCGCCGAGGTCTTGTTCCCGATCCCATGGATGAACGTCACGTGTGGCATGGTCCACCTTCCGCCCGCCGAAGAGTCCCTGCGCGGACGATAGTCCAGCGCAGGCCCCATGAGAAGGCGTGTGCTCGATCGCGGGACATACGGCACGTTCGCCGGCGCGCGGCCGGAGCGGGAGGCTGCGGGCGAGGGGCGCTGTCGGAACCGAACGAGCGAGCCGGGGTCGCGATCACGTGGGACGACCCCACGAGCGCTCCCACACCTCCCAGCGCCGGACGACATGCATGCCCGCGCGCTCATAGAGAGCGGGCGCGCCGGTGGGGTTCGCCGCGTCGACGTTCAGCATCACGCGCGCCAGGCCGCGATGCGCGAACACGGCGAAGGAGCGACGCGGCAGGGCGGTCCCGATCCCGCGACCGCGGTGCGTGCCCACGACGCCGAGTTCATCCAGCCAGCCCCGGTCGCTCCACACGTTGGCAGTCAACGCACCCACGGGCTCGCGCCCATCCTTCGCCGCAGCCACAGGGTCGCGTCGAGCGCCGGACTGCGCGCCCGCTCCTCGATGAGGTCGAGGAGGGCCGAGCCGACGCCGCGGTCGCGGTCTCCGGGGTGGACGACGCCCCAGGACTCGACGATCCCCGGCTGCGCGGCGTGGGCCTGGCCGTACCCGATGATTCCGTCCGCACCACGGCAGACGACCCACGCATCGGTCGTGAGCTCGAAGCCAGCCCGGTTCCATTGCGCAAGGAGGAAGTCGGAGTCCAGGATGGCGAGCCCGACGTCATCCATGTCGTCGGCGACGAGCACGGCGGCCACGCGTTGAGGTCATGCCAGGTCGGTCCTCGGACCTCGTACTCCGCCGGCAACGCCATGCCGGAACTGTACTGCTGGCCGACCGTCACGCTGGCCTCACGCGCTCCGGGGGGCCACACGCCATGACCCGCCGGGACGCACGCGCTGCGGCGCCGTCACCCAGCCGTTGCTCCGTGGTCCGTTCGTGTGGGCCGTGTCCGCGGCGCGCGTCTCGGCATTGTTACGACGCACGTCGGCGCACCCGGTAAGCCTGCGTCGCGCAGCCTCCGGTGGCGGAGCGTGGGCCGGCCCGTGGGGTGTGCGCGACGTGTCACCACTCAGCCAGCTTCCAAACCTCTGGCTCGGGTACGTCCGACCTTCCGATGTCGGCGAAGAGCTCGACGGCGCGGGTGAGGTGCGTCCTCGCGTCGTCATGACGACCGAGGGTGTGGAGCAGGTCTGCCAGGTTGTTGTGCAGGGCGGCCTGCCGGTGGCGATCGCCCAGTCGTGCCGCCCGCTGCAGCGCCGACTCCGCGAGCGGCAGCGCCAGGTCGACCGCCCCCGCCCAGGCATGTGCCTGGGCGAGGTTGTTGGCCGCCGCGACCTCGGTTGCCACGTCGTGCGTGCGGCGTGCCAGTGCGAGCGCGTGCTCCAGGTGGAGACGCGCCACCGAGAGGTCGCGTTTGTGCACGACGCCGAGCAGGTTGTGCGCCTCGGCGAGCGCACCCAGATCGCCGGAGGCCTCGGCCGCAGCCAACGCGTCGGTGGCGAGTGCCTTCGCGGAACCATGTTGGCCGAGGTGGTGCGCGACGAGACCTCGATCGGTCAGCAGCCGCGCACGGAGCGCGCCGTCGGCCGCACCTCCGCCATCGTCGAGCGCGTCGAGCGCGATCCCCAGGTGCTGGTCGGCCAGCACCCACTTGCCCCATCGCACGTGGACGGCAGCGATCTGGTGCTCCAGATCTGCGAACTGTTCGTCGCCTGCCAGGGCGACGGCCGCCTCGAGGTGTCGCAGCGCCTCGTCGTAACGGCCGGTGAGCGTGTGCAACTCGCCCAGTGCAGCGTGGATGTCGGCGGTGTCGGGGTGGCCCAGCATCAGCGCAGCCTCGTACTGCGCGACGGCGTCGGGTACCGCGAGCAGATCGCGTGCGCCGCGGGCTGCTCGGTGCGACCAGTCGGCAGCCCGTGCGTCATCGCCCGCTGCCCGGTGGTGGCCCGCGATCATGACGGCGAGCGCAAGGGATCGTTCGGCGTTGACGGTGCTGTCCCGGCGCTCGAGCGCGGCTGCGATCCTGCGGTGCAGCAGGCGCCGGCGGGCGGGGCCCGCCGACTCGTACGTGATCGCCCGCATGCGGCTGTGCGCGAAGTCGTACGCGAGTGGTCCGTCGTCGTGTTCGCCGATCAGCTTCGCCGAGGCGAGCTCCTCCAGCGCATCGGTGGTCTCCTGTTCGGTCCGCCCGCTCGCGCGTCGCACGAGGTCCGGATCAAACGGCCCGCCGATCGCCGCTGCCGTGGTCAGGACCTGACGCGCGACGTCACTGACCGACCCGAGTCGAGCCGCGAACAGATCCCTGGCGCCCGGTGGCGTAGGCCCCTCGAATGCGCGCGCGTCGCGCTCCAGCGCCGCCATGTACTCGACGACCAGCAGCGGTACGCCCTCGGTCGTGGCCATCATCCGGTCGGTCAGCGCGTCGAGGTCCGGTGCCCCATCGCCGGCACGGTCCGCGACCAGTGTGCGCACGGCGACCTCGTCCAAGCGGTCCAGCACGATGGCGCATGCGGCAGCCTGACGGGTCGCGTCGGTGAGCAGACGTCGGAGTCGATGGTCCGCGCGAACGAGCTCGATCCGCCACGCCAGCACCATCGACACCGGCCGGTCCCGGAGCCGGCGGCCGAGGTGCGCGATGACGTCGAGCGAGGACTCGTCCAGCCAGTGGGCGTCGTCGACGATCAGCACGCCTGGGCGGGCTCCGCCCTGCTGATTGACCGCGGCGACCAAGGCTTCGGACAATGCATCGTGCAGCCGCCACGTGGCACCCGGCCCGTCGGCCGGTGGCGGTGGGTTGGCGCGGTCCGCCAGTTCGGGAAGGACGCGGGCGAGCTCGCGTCGCGTGTGCTCGGCGAGCGCCCGCAGGCGTGGGCGGACCCCTGGTCTGCGCAGCGCCTCGACGACGGCTCCGAAGGCGAGCGTCGATTCGTCCTGCCTACACGTGATCCGCACCGGCTGTGGCTCACCGACGGTGCCACAGACCTGATCCAGCAATCGCGTCTTGCCGATCCCCGCCTCGCCCTCGACGACGATCAGCGCGCCGGGCTGTTCGATCGCTTCGGCCAGCGTCGCCAGTTCGTCGTCGCGCCCCACGAAGGGCGCGGCGCGTGATGAGCCGGCGGGCTGCTGCACGGGCGTCGGTACAGGTGCGGCAGCGGCGTGACCTGGTGCAGCGGAGCGCGTGGATGGGGGGAGCCGGTCGGCGACGATGTCGTCGTACAGCCGCGTCGTCTCGTCGACCGGCGGCACGCCGAGCTCCTGTTCGAGGACCCGCACGCACTCGCGGTACTGCCGCAGGGCGGCGCCCCGGCGGCCCTGCCATGTGTACAGCCGCATCAGTGTGCGGTGGGCCGGCTCGTGCAGCGCGTCCAGTGCGAGATGACGTTGCGCGAGCTGGGCTGCCGCAGACAGGTCGCCGTTGAGGACGTGGGCATCCACGAGCAGCGCCAGCAGATCGGCCAGCTCACGCTGCAACGCGTCGGCCGTGCGCAGGGCCCATTCGTCGAACTCGGGACTGTCGCGAAGGCCGAACCCCTCGAGGAACGGCCCGCGATGGAGCACTGCTGCCGCGGTGAGCGGCGGCACGCAGGCCGTGCACGCCACGCCCGCACCGTGCGGATGCGCGGATGCTACCGCGACCGCGTCGCGTGCCGCGTCCACATCGACCCAGATCGCCGACCGGTCGAGTCCGATCGTGCCGCCGTCGGCCGTGAGCACATCCGCCCCGGCGACGCGGCGGATCGTCGACAGCGTGCGTCGAAGCGACGCGTTAGCCCGGTCCGGAGCCGCGTCCGGCCAACCGACGCCGGCGAGGGTCTCGCGCCGGCATGGGCGGCCGGTCACGGCGAGGTAGGCCAGCAGTGCGATGGCCTTGCGCGTGTCGAAGGCCACCACGGCTCCGTCGCGTTCGACGACGGGCGGGCCGAGGACGGACAGCCGCATGACGCGCGCCTCCACCGATGGGGCGGAGCGCGGCTCGTGCAGCATGTGGCCGATCGTCCGGGATCACCTCCAGCGCATCCGTGTGCAGCGTACGCCCGATGACTGCCGCCGGCGTCGTGTCATTGCGCGGCGGTAACGTGCAACCCGATCGGGGGGATCATGCTGGCGAGGTAGTCTCATGTGCCGATCCCGGGTCGCGCCCTGCTCGCTCGGTGCCACCACGCAGCCACAGCGTCGCGGCAACGGGCTGGATGACGTCGCGGACCACGGCGACGAGGTCGTCGGTGACCACATCGAGATCGACGTCGTCGCGCACGCGTGCCGCAAATGCGCGTACCGTGCGTCTGGCGTCGTAGCGGCGACGGTAGAACACGCCGTCGATCAGCGCCTGCACCCGCACGCGGACCGGTTGGAACAGCCCGGCCACGGCGAGCGTCGAACCGGCGACGGCGAGGTCGGACCGCCCCGTGAGTGGCTCGAGCACCCGCTGCAGCGCGGTCACCATCACGACGTACGTGCTCGTCAACGCCGCCGTGAGCAGACCGTACACGAGCGTGCGGTTGATGACCACGTCGATGTCATACAGGTCGTGGCGGAGGATCGCGACGCCGATCGCCACCGGGATCAGCACGAACGCGAACACGCTGACCTCACCGACGGCCTCCATCCAGCGTGGGACGGCGTTGTCGGAGAACATGTACGGCAGGTTGGCCACGACCAGCGTCACGTAGACCGACCCCGTGAGGGCGGCGGCGGTGGTCAGCCATTGCAGTTGCAGCCGTTCTTGACCCTGTGCCCGCCGGAACCGCACGACGAGCCCGGCCGTGCACGCGGCGATCGAGAGTGGGACGAGCGCGATGAGGCCAGCAAGTAGCGGCTCGACGGGGGGAAGGCCGACGGCGAGCGGATTGGGCACGCGCACACCGGGTGCGATGTCCAGCAGGCCCGGCGACACCGTGAGGCCCACGTAGCTCAACGTGAGCCCGGTGGCCGCGCCCCACGCGACCGGCCGCCAACGCGGCGACGGCGGGTGACCGTCGGGGAACAGCAGCAGAAGGAACGTACCGATCAGCCCGATGCCCGGGATCCACAGGTGCTGCGCGAGGCTCGCCGCCACGTCGGCCCACGGCAGGTCCGCACCCGTCGTCACGCTGACGAGGCTGTACACGTCGAGCAGCGCGCCCACCGCGAGCACGCCCCCGATCAGCAGCAGGATCCAACCGATGGTGTTGCGCGGTCGACGTGCCGCCACCAGACCCCCCACGGCCGGGAACACGAGCATGACGAACATGAACGGATCCACGCCGCCTGCCAGCCACAGGCTCACGGAGCCGGCGGAGAATGTGACCGCCACGATCACGGCGAGCGCCACCCAGGACAGGCGCGACAGCGTGCGATCGACGGGGTCTGGGGCGGCAGCGCTCGTGGTGGAGGTCATGGAGCCGATGATGGTCGGCGGGCGTTCCGGAGTCGTTACGGCGCCGCGGCCGCGACGGTCGCAGCGTCGCCGTTCGCACAGGAATCGGCGCACTGTCGCGGCCCGTCACGTTCTCGTTGCGATGTGGCCGCATGCTCGTCCCACGTCGTCGCCCCTGCCGGGCGAGGCCGAGGAGGGACCGAGCGAGCATGAGTGCGGCGATGAGACTTCGCTGGTGGGGGCGACGCGTCCGGGCCGATGATGCCCGGTCGGCGAGCGTGACCGAGCCCGCGACGGTCCTCGACGAGCCCGCGCCGGCCAACGCGGTCGACATCGCAGACGATGATCCGTTGCTGGCCTACATGGCACGTGCGGGCGGGCCGGTCGACCTGCAGCAGCTCCAGCTCGACACCCCAGCCGTCCGCGCGCTGCGCGACGCAGGTGTGGTGCTGGTCGTCCCACTGGTCACGCAGGGTGAGCTGCTCGGTCTGCTCAACCTCGGGCCACGGCGCTCCGAGCAGAGCTACTCGTCGGAGGACCGCCGGCTGCTGGAGGAGCTGGCTGGCCACGCCGCACCCGCGGTGCGCATCGCCCAACTGGTGCGCCAGCATGACGACCAGGTGCGGGAGCGGTCGCGGATCGAGCAGGAGCTGCGGGTCGCCACACTCATCCAGCAGCAGTTCCTGCCCCGCGAGCTTCCCCGACTCGACGGCTGGCACGTCGAGGCGTTCTACCGCCCGGCGCGTGAGGTCGGCGGCGACTTCTACGACTTCATCGAACTCCCCGACGGACGGCTCGGCATCGTCGTCGGCGACGTCACCGACAAGGGTGTCCCCGCGGCCCTGATCATGGCCAAGACGCACTCGATCCTGCGCGGTGACGCACCAAGGCTGCCCGCACCCGGAGACGTGCTCGCGCGCGCCAACGAGCTCCTGGTCTCCGAGATGCCCGCCAACATGTTCGTCACCTGCATGTACGCCGTGTTGGATCCGGCGACCGGTGTGCTTCGATTCGCCAACGCCGGGCACCCCGTCCCGTACGTGCGTGCGACCGACGGCACCGTGCGCGAGCTCAGGGCCCGCGGCATGCCACTGGGCCTGCTGCCCGACATGCGGTACGACGAGGCCGAGACCGTGCTCGCACCAGGCGACCAGGTCCTGCTCCACAGCGACGGCGTGGCCGAGGCACACGGCCCGGGCCGGTCGATGTTCGGCTTCGATCGTCTGGCGGAGCTGGTCGGGTCCGACGCCGACCCCAGCCGACTCATCGACACGGTGCTCCAGGCGCTCGCCGTGTTCGTTCCCGACGGCGCCGAGCAGGAGGACGACATCACGCTCGTCACGGTCGCCCGGTCCGGGAGAGCCGTCCCCGAGGCGCGCGCGCCGATCCGCTTGGCGGACTTCACGCTCCCGAGCGCGCCCGGCAACGAGCGCCGGGCCATCGCTGGAGTCACTGATGCACTGCGTGGGCGCGATCTCGACGGGATCGTGCTCGAGCGTCTCGCCACGGCTGTTGGCGAGGCGACGATGAACGCGATCGAGCACGGCAACGGCAACGATCCGCACCTGTCCGTGCGCGTCGAGGTGTGCGCCGACGACGACAGCGTCATCGTGCGCGTCACCGACCACGGCCAGGGCACCGACGGCGTCGCGCTCGAGGAGCCGGACCTCGACGCCAAGCTGGCGGGCCTCCAGCACGCGCGTGGCTGGGGGTTGTTCCTCATCCGGAACATGGTCGACGACGTACATGTCATCGACGGCAATCACCAGCACACGGTCGAGCTGACTGTGGCCACCACACGTCGAGGAGGACGCAATGCTCAAGACCGTTGACGTCAGTGTGCGTCACCTGTGGTCGGTGGCGGTGCTGACGCTGTCAGGCGACGTGACCGGACAGGCGACCCATGACCTGACCGAGGCGTATGACATCGCGGTCGCCATGGGCCCCGACGCCCTGCTGCTCGATTTCGCCGAGGTCGAGTACATCAACTCCACCGGCATCGCGGTGCTGGTGAGCCTGCTCGCGCGAGCACGGCGGAAGGGCCGACGCATGGCCGCATGCGGCCTCACCCCCCACTACCGCGAGGTCTTCGCCGTGACACGCCTGGCCGACTACATCGAAGTGTTCGACGACGAGCAGCAGGCACTACACGGGCTGGGCGGTTCGTCCGCCGGCGCGGACGCAGAACGACAACCGGATCCGAATGCATCAGGCGATGCGCAGGCAGGAGGCGCACCATGACCGACACGACCGTCCCATCATCACCGACGCCGGTGGACACCCGCCGTCCGACGCGCGGCCTACTGGTGATCGCGATGCCGCCTGAGGTGACGTCACGGTCCGAGGCAGCGATGACCGCCGCGTTCGAGCGTGCCAGCGACGGGGACATCGACACCGTCGGGCTGGACTTCACGGGCCTGGACTACATGAACAGCGGTGGCATCGGACTGCTGGTCACCCTGCTCGTGCGCGCCAACCGCCAACGGCAGCGGCTCGTCGCCTTCGGCTTGGACAGGCACTATCGCCAGATATTCGCGCTGACGAGACTGGACGAGGCGATCGAGCTGTACGACGACGAGACCGCCGCGCTCGCCGCGACGGGGTCGCGGCGATGAGCACGACGCCGCCCACCGACAGAGCGGGTCGCCCGAAGGCGGGGCGGTGGTCGCCTTCATCGAGGATCTCTTTCTCCGGGCGCCCCGAGGGAGCACTTGTCCGCAACGTCGCGGACCTCGACCTCACGTCACCGATCCAGGGCTTCGGAAAGTTGTGGCGCAAGACCTACCAGGTGCCGCTCGACGGTGCGGCGCTCACACCGGAGCAGGTCGTCGCGATCTGGAAGGCGGAGTTCGCCACGTTCTGGCCACGCACCGCGCACATCTACGGCGGCGAGGAGGTCGTGACCGTCGGCGACTCGATGCTGATCAACATCGGGATCGGACCCCTCGTGCTGTGGTCGACCGGCGTGGTGGTCCTGTACGAGGACGACCGCAGCTTCACGTTCATGACACCCGAACGACACAGCTTCGCAGGCTGGATCACCTTCAGTGTCGACCGCGACGGCGCGGGTGATGCGCCAACGGCGACGATCGACGTACTCATCCGGACGAGCGATCCCTTCTATGAGTTGCTCATGCCGCTCGGCGGTCACCGGGGCGAGGACTGGCAGTGGCGGACGGTGCTGCGCAACCTGGCCGCCAGGGTCGGCGCGGGTGGAGCGCGTCCGACCATGACCCGCATCTGCGTGGACCACAGCAGGCAGTGGCGCTACTGGCGCAACCTGCGCGCCAACTCGATGGTCAGGACGACTCTGTACTCGCTGACGCACCCGCGTCGCCGCCGACGGGATGCGACCGGACCGGTCGGAGCCTCGACGAGCGACGACTCGCACGGACCCGACGGTGCACGCGACTTGGAGCGGTCCACATGACGCACGACGCCGGCATCCTGGCCGTCCGTCCACTGCCTGTCAGGACCGTTCCACGCGTCAGCCGGGCGCGACGTTCTGGATGAGCAGCGGACGACCGAAGCGCTTCATCGGCGCCATCACGCGCTGCTCCGTCTCGATCGGGCACGGTGGCGCAAGGTGACGATCGCGATGACGCGCTGTCCGACGAGCCCTCGTGGGACCGTGGACAGCGCAGGGAGCCGGCTTCGCGGCGATGACGTCCACTGTCCGGGCCGCAGCGACGAGGAGGTCGTGTGATGCAGGTGCCGAAGCCGACCGAGGCCGACAAGGCCCGGTTCCGTGCGCTGGTGCCCGACGATCCGCGGGTGGAGACGAAGCCGATGTTCGGCAACCTCGGCGCATTCGTGAATGGCAACATGTTCATGGGTCTGTTCGGGGCGGACGTCGGTGTCAAGCTGCCGGATGACGCCCGCGAGGAGTTGCTGTCGGTCGACGGCGCCGGACCGTTCGGGCCGGTGGAGCGGCCGATGGGCGGCTACGTGGCACTGCCGCTGGCCGCGGTCTCCGATCCCGCGCAGGCGGCTCCGTGGGTGCGTCGTGCGCTGGAGCACGTCGCCGCGTTCCCGCCGAAGAAGCCGAAGAAGCCGAGGACGAAGCGGCGGTAGAGGGCGCGACCCCGAGCGACGTCGTGGCCAGCGGCGAGCTCGGCATGCCGGTCTGTGGGAACGAGGCGCCCTCGGTGCGTGGTGCACGTCGAGCGTCAACCGTCTTCGCTGACCGGAGCCGCCCCCGGCGGGCGCTCGCCGCCGAGTCTCAGCCGCAGTTGCATGCGTCCCGTCTCATCGTGGACGTGGCGGCGGACGAATGTGAACCCGTAGGCGTCATAGAAGCGTCGGCCGATGGCGTTGGCCTCGAACACGTCGAGTTCCAGGTCCGGGCGCGCTGCGCGCGCCCGGACCATCAGCGCCCGACCGACGCCCCTGCCCTGATGCTCGGGGTGCACGAAGATAGCTCCGACCTCGTTGCCCACGAGCGAGAGGAAGCCGACGACCTGTCCGTCGTCCTCGTACACGATCGTCTCGGCGACCGGCATCCAGACGTCCGCGATGTCCTCCCGTTCGGCGGCGAGGAACTCCTCAGGCAGGAACGCGTGCGCGATGAGTGACGCCTGGTACCAGACGTCGAGCAGTGACTCGAGGTCCGCCGCTACGTACGGACGGATCATGGGTCATCCTCCTCTGGTCGGCGACGACGTCCGCGCATCCGTCGGCGGCAATAGTTCACTGATTTCCGGTAGGCGCGGCTACGGCCCGACCGATAGGTTCCGGTAATGCAACGCGCAGGCGGGCGCGCTGCTCGTCAAGGGGACCTCCCATGCAGCGATCCATGCGCGCTGTCGTCGCGCTCCTGCTCGTCGTTCCGTTCGCGGTCGCCGTCTCGGCGCCGCCGAACGCGCGCGCCCAGTCAGCTGAGCCCACACTCGAAAACGCGTTCGGCCTCAACGAACCGGTCGTCGGAACCGATATCGCGGGGCTGGGTGGCCATTACGCGAACAACAACCAGCGCAACTACTGGTGGAATGCCGCACGGCGACGCTGGGACGGCTTCATGCCGACCGCGTCGCCGCCAGCGGCGAGCTCGTCGGAGTGGTGGCTGTGGCACGACCTCGGCGGCTCACCGAAGTCAGTGGCGCTCGCCGAGACCTCGAAGGCGTCGTCGCCGGACGCCTACTGGGACGACGGATCGAAGACGCTGTACGCCTTTTTCTCGCGTGGCAACTCCGGAACATCGCGATTCCGCCGCTTCTCGTACGATGCCGCCACCGACCGGTACGTGGAGACCAGCCGCAAGGGCGGGGTCGCCGCCCCGACCATGCTACGTGGCGGCGCACGCGTCACCATCGTCAAGTCGCCGAACGGCCACCTGTGGGCCGGCGTCAACTACGACAACAAGTTGCTCGTCTCGCGCTCCACGGACGGGGGCGACTCGTGGCCCGACCCCGTGGCGCTGAAGACGACAGCCGCCGCCGGCGAGGGGCACTGGGTGCTGTTCACCGTCGGGGGCGCGACCCACGTGGGGTTCGCCGCGACGGAGAACGGCACGGCGCCCGGTGGCCAGGCCCGCGTCCACTTCCTCCACATGGACCAGAACCAACCCAACTGGAGCGCGCCGGCGAGTTGGACGGATGAGACGGGGATCCTCCCGGCGTGGGAGGGCGGCGAGCGCGCTGACGACGAACTGTCCGCGGTCGTCTTCGAGAACCGCGTGTTCGTCGTCATCGAGACCGAACCTCTCGGCGACGCCCGGTCCAAGGCGCGCCCGCAGCTGATCGTCTATGAACGCCGGGCGCAGGGTGGGTGGCTCAAGCACGTGATCCAGCGGTACTCCACGACAGCGAACGACCAGAAGCGGCCCGTCATCACTGTCGATGCGGCCTCCCGACTCCTCGTCGTGACGGCCGGTACGACGGCGCGCACCCACGCCGAGCTGTGGTATGCGCCCATCGATGCGCTGACGGACCGCGACGAGAGGTGGTCGAAGCTACGCGTGTTCCAGGTCAGCGATCCGGTGGCCGAGGACATCTACGACACCAGGCTTCCACTGCCACGCGATCCCGTCTCCGCCGCGGCGGACCTGCTGCTGATGGTCGACGACCGCGGTGTCGCACAGCGGATGTGGCGTCAGGTCGTGCGAGCGGCCTCGGCGCCGCCCCCGCCAGCCGCGCCCACGGTGTCGATCTCCGGCCCTGCTGGCGGGAGCACGCTGGCGGGGACGGTTCCCGTGACCGCCACGGCAGCGAACGTCGTCAGCGTCGAGTTCCTCGCCGGCCAGTCGAGCATCGGAACGGACACGGACGCCGGCGACGGCTGGTCGGTGGACTGGAACACGCGGACGGTGGTCAACGGCGAGCACACGTTGACTGCGGTCGCGACGAACGCTGCCGGCACGAGCGTGACGTCGACACCGGTGAACGTCGGGGTCGACAACGCGCCGGACCCCGTGATCCCGCAGACGCTGGACATTCCGATCGACACATCCATGGGCGACGTCGAGGAACGGTCCAACGGTCGGATCTGGACCTCGCAGTCGAACCTCGATCTCATGACAGACGTCACGTCCACCGGTAGTGACGATCAACGGGCTGTCGGTCTGCGCTTCGCCGGGGTGACGATTCCTCCGGGCGCGACGATCCTCGATGCCTACGTGCAGTTCCAGGCGGACAAGACGACGTCGGTGGCGACGGCCCTGACGATAACCGGCGATGCAGCGGACGACGCACCTGAGTTCACGACGGTCAAGTACTCGATCACGGCGCGACCGAGGACGAACGCGTCCGTCGCGTGGCAACCACCGCCGTGGACCAAGGGCAGCCGCACGTTGGCACAGCGCACCGCTCAGCTGGCGCCCGTCGTCGAAGAGGTCGTGGCGCGCCCCGGATGGTCGTCCGGCAACCCGCTGGCGCTCATCGTGGAGGGGACCGGCGAACGCGTCGCCGTGTCGTCCGACGGACTCGCGGCGGCAGCTCCCGTGCTACACGTCGAGTTCCGCACACCGTGAGCGCTGCACCCCCGCACCCCGCACCCCGCACGCCGGGTCAGCCGCGTTCGTCGAGCATCCCATGCCGCGCGTGACGCGAGTTTCGTCCCAGCGGGTTGCGGACGATGGTCGTTCCTCGACATTCCATCAATTAGAGTTGATACATCAGTCTCGTTTGATGTATCGTCCGACACATGGGTCGTTCGCCTCGAGTGTCAACGCCGCCGGCGTTCATCCAGCTGGCGGCGCACCCGCTGCGCTGGTCACTGCTGGCCGAGCTCGGCGAGAGCGATTACCGGGTCCGTGAGCTCGCTGCGCGGATCGACGAGCCGCAGAACCTGGTGTCCTACCATCTGCGGCTGCTGCGTGACGGTGGCCTCGTCACCGCCACGCGCAGCAGCTTCGACGGTCGGGAGAGCTACTACCGTCTCGATCTCGACCGGTGTGCGGGCGCGCTCAATGACAGCGGTCGTGCGCTGCACCCGGCGCTGGGCCCGATCGCTACGCCACCGACGCCTCCGGTCGCCCACACCGCGGTCCGGGACACGACCGTGCTGTTCGTGTGCACGGGCAACACCGCCCGCTCACCGATCGCCGAGGCGCTGCTGCGCCATCGCACAGCCGGCCGGGTGAGGGCGGCGAGCGCTGGCAGCCGGCCCGGGCACCGCCTGCACGTCGACGCCATCCGCGTGCTGCGCGAGGCGTTCGGCATCGACATCACCGGCCAGCGGCCCAGAAGCCTGGACGCACTGACCGATCGCGAGTTCGACCGCGTGATCACCCTGTGCGACAGGGCTCGCGAGGTCTGTCCGGTGTTCCCCCACCGCCCACGCCGCGCCCACTGGAGCATCCCCGACCCGGCGCGGATCGACGACGGCGGGTACCCCGCTTTCCAGCGCATCGCAGCAGACATCGATGCCCGCATCAGATACCTGCTCGCGGCGATGGCCGCACACGACCGTCAGGAGCCTGCACCATGACCACGTCAGATCAGTACGCGAGCGTTCGGTACGTCGTCGACGACGTACAGCGCGCCGTCGACTTCTACACCACCCACCTCGGCTTCCGCGTCAACACCAACGTCGCACCCGCGTTCGCCGACGTGCTCCGCGGCCGATTGCGACTGCTGCTGTCCGGTCCCGCGAGCTCCGGCGCCCGCGCCACGCCCGATGACGCCGCGACCGCGGGCCGCAACCGCATCCACCTCGTCATCGACGACTTGGACGCCGAGATCGGCCGGTTGCGCGACGCGGGCCTGACCTTCCGCGGCGAGACGGTCGAGGGCCCCGGTGGTCGCCAGATCCTGCTGACCGACCCCGATGGCAACCTGGTCGAGCTGTTCCAGCCGGCCGACCGCGCGCCGCACAGCTCACGCTGACCACCGGGATGGTGGCCGCGACCCGGGTCGCGACCACCACACCGATCGTCGGTGAGGATCGCCCGTTCAGGTCACGGCGTCACGCGCGTGAACACGATGTCCTGACGGTTGTTGATGTCGACGAACAGCCCGGCCGGCTGCGGGAAGTCGACCGGCAACCCGAGGTTGTTGGCCACCGTGAACGCCGCGACGAAGTCGCCGTCCGCCGTGTCCAGGCCCACGTAGTCGCCGGGGAAGTACCCGCGGTCACCGGTCAGCAGCATCTGGCGCATGTCGAACGACATCGACGTCAACGTTTGCTCGTCCCGTGTCGACAGGTCGGCGTTGAACAGCGCCAGGTGGACGTCGGTGCTGAGCACGTCATCGCCGAGCGTGTCGCGTCGGAAGTCGTAGAACAGCACGCCAACGGTGCCGTCGTCGTTGACCGACACCGCTGGCAGGAAGGCCTGCACGTTCGGGTCGATGCTGACGGGCACCGGCGCTGACCAGGTGCTGCCGCCATCGGTCGAACGTGCCACGACGACATTGACGAGACCCTCGCTGCTCTGGGTCTGCCACGTCGCATACAGGTCACCCGACTCCCGGTTGACCGTGATGTCGGGGAGCTCGCCGGCGTCGCGCACCGGAATCTCGAACTCAGGGTCGAACGCGGATGCCGGAACGAAGTCGCTCACGACGGTGTCCATCCGCTCCCAGTGCCGTCCCTGGTCGAATGACCGGAAGATCGCCTGTTCGAAGTCGATCATGACGTTCTTCTGGTCGAGCAGGATGCGGAAGAACGCGTTGATCAGGGTGCCGTCGGGCAGGACCACGATCTGGGCGCCCTGGCGGAAGAACGCCACCTGCGACGGGTCGATGGGCTCGATCGTGCTGACCGGGCGCGCGGGGCCCCACGTCTCGCCGCCGTCAGTCGAACGCGCCACGACCAGTGACCACGATCCTCCCCGGAACAGCGTCCATGTGGCGTAGACCAGATCGGGGTCGTGTGGGTCCGCGGTGATGGTGTTCTTGTCGTGGAACAGCGATGCACCCACCGGGTCCTGCGCAGGGTTCTTCTTGATGATCTGCGGTGCTGTCCACGTCATGCCACCGTTGGTCGAGCGGGCGACCGCCATCCCGTTCTCGTTGTTGGAGTTGTTGGACACAAGCGCCATGTAGTGGGCGGTGCCGTCCGGTCCGAAGCTGACCCACGGATCCGACGCGCGCTCGAAGTCACCGGCCGATCCCGGCTGGCCGCCCGAGCAGCGGGTGAACGGGATGTTGACGAAGGTCCAGGTCGTGCCGCCGTCGGTTGTGTACGCGGCTCCGACGCCTTGGGCGGAGCCGTTGCTCCACCGGTCCTGATGCCACGCGGCGATCATGTTCAGCGGGTCGGTCGGGTTGACCGCGATGTACGGCTCGGTCTCGCTGTTCCGGTACAGCACGCCGGTCTGGGGTGCGCCGTTGCACGCCGTGACGGCCTGGGGGTCGGTGGGTTCACCGCCGTCGGGATAGGGGCTCAGACCACTGATCGGATCGGCGGCGCCGGCGACGGCGCCGATGGCCATGAGCAGCGTGACAGCAGCGGCGAGCAGAGCCGAACGGATCCACAGACGGAAGCGCGACATGGGACGACCTCCCGAAACCGACCCCGATGGTGCGCTCATGCTTGCACCGGACGGCGTCGCTGTCGAGGGCTTGGTGGCTGGCCCTCGCCCATGTGCCGCTGGTCGGTGCGCTGACGTCCGTGTGGCGGCTCTATGATCCATCGACGTCGAGTTTGGACGCTGGGAGGGCAGTGGCGTGGCCGGCCGTGAATTCATCCATCCGTCCAAGCCGTCCCCGGGTGACCGCGTCGCGGTCCTCTCACCCTCCTCAGGGCTGCCCGGCATGTTCCCGGCACCGTTCGACCTCGGTCTGCAGCGGATGCGCGACGACTTCCGCCTCGAGCCCGTGGAGTATCCGACGACCCGCCAGATGGGCGCCTCGCTGGAGGCCCGCGCGGCCGACGTGCATGCGGCCTTCGCCGATCCGGACATCGCCGCGGTGATCACCAGCATCGGCGGCGACGACGAGATCAAGCTGCTGAGTCATCTGGACCGCGCGGTGCTGCGCGACAACCCCAAGCCGTTCTTCGGCTTCAGCGACAACACCAACGTGCTCCACCTGCTCTGGGACATCGGGATCGTGGGCTACCACGGCGGGGCGGTGATGGTGCAGTGGGGTCGGGCGGGCGCGATGCACCCGGACACCAGCGAATCGCTGCGCCGTGCGCTGTTCACCCACGGCGACTTCGAGCTGTCTACACCAGCCACGTACACCGACGAGGACCGCGACTGGGCCGACCCCACCACCCTCGAGAAGGAGCCGCCGGCACAGGTGGCTTCGCCCTGGTCGTGGCACGGATCGGAATCTTCGGTGGATGGCCCCGCGTGGGGCGGCTGCCTGGAGATCGTCGACTTCCAGTTGCGCGTCGGGCGCTACCTGCGGGACGTGTGGCAGTACGAAGGATCCGTACTGTTCCTGGAGACATCCGAGGAGCTACCGGACGCGACGTACGTCTACCGCGTGCTGATGACCATGGGTGAGCGCGGCCTGCTCCAGATGTTCCCGGCGATCCTGTGGGGGCGTGCCAAGGCGTGGTCGTTCGAGCAGCCGAACCCACCGGCGCGGAAGGCCGAGTACGCCCGGCAGCAGCGCGAGGCAGTGCTCCGCGCGGTCGAGGAGTACAACCCCGACGCGGTCGTCGTGACCGACGTCGACATCGGTCACACGGATCCGCAGTTCGTCATGCCGCACGGCGGGCGGGTCGTTGTGGATCCGCAGCAGCAACGCATCACGGTGACCTACTGAGGCCGTCTGCGGCCGCCGAAGCTGTGGCGGTCGCGGATCACCGCCGGAGCGACCGGTCCCGGACCCAGCGCCATGCGCGGGTCAGCGGCGCGGCGCGCGGCGGTGTGTCGCCCTCGTCGGCTGCGTCGGGGCTCGCCCTGAGCAGCCAGGCCTCGGCGTCGTGGAGAGCACGGCGCGTGGAGTCGCCCAGTACCGATTCCGCCTCGTAGACGTCCATGCGCCGCTGGACGTCGGCGTCGACGACGTGGTGGAACCTGGCGACCAGTCGCGGATCGACGCCGCTGACGTACAGCCGTCCGCCCTGCACGTCCAGCCGTGCGGCGTAGCCGGCCAGCACCGTGAACGCGGTGGCGCCGAGGGTCGCTCGCCCCCGCATTCGCAGGACGACGACGGGGGCGTGTACACCGGCGGTGTCCGGCAGCGAGGCTTCCAGTGCGCGCGCGCCGGCGTAGAACAGGCTGCCGTGCACGTCCAGCACCGTCGCGGCGTCGTCGGGGAGGGTGGCGGGCGGCGCCTGCTCTCGGAAGCGGCCGTCCGGTAGGCCGACGAGTTCGACGACCCGCAGGTCGATCGACTCGCGGTTGGCCTGCAGCAGCAGCGAGATGGCCACGCCGATCCCGACGGCTGCGGCGACCGGCAGCAGCAGGGTGCTGGCGAACGTCGTGATCATCGCGATCTGGGACTGCCGGCCCGCGCGCCAGATGGTCGCGATCTGACGTCGACGGATCGCCGCGGCCGACGCGACGACCAGCAGCGTGGCGAGCGTCGGCATCGGCACCAGCCCGACCGCCGGTGACAACGCCACCAGGACGACGAGCACCCACACTCCGGATGCGATCGTCGCCCAGCGGTCGCGTGCGCCGGCGCCGACGTTGATGGCCGTCTGGCCGACGGATCCTCCCACGGGCATGCCACGGAAGAGCCCAGCGGCGAGGTTCGCGATGCCCTGTGCGGCGAAGTTGGCGTCGGCGTCCGCGCGCCTGCCATCGGGGTTCGGTGCCGACTCGGCCACCCCAGCGCCCTGCACCAGCACGATCACCGCGACCGCCGCAGCGTCCGCGAGCAGGTCGAACGACAGCAGACCCAGCCGGGGCAGGGCCGGCGGAGGCAGGCCACGCGGGATGTCGCCGATGTCGCTGACCAGTTGGACGTCCGCGCCGTCGGCCGCCCAGACACCGGCGGCGGTGACGACCAGGGCGGCGAGCGCGGCGAGGCCGGCGTAGCGCGTGCGGCCGAGGCCGATGACGATCGCCGCGGCCGTCGCCGCCACGACCACCGAGGCGAGCTGCGCCTGCCTGGGATCGGCCAGGACCTGGGCCGCCCGCCCGATCGCGTTCGGGGCGGTGGCGTCGACGCCGGCGATCTTCGGGATCTGGTCGAAGATGATGTTGAGCGCCACGCCGGTCAGGAACCCGATCATCACCGAGTGTGAGACGAATCCGGTCAGCCGACCGAATCCCAACACGCCGGCCACGACCATCGCGGCGCCGGCCACCATCGTCAGCAGGAAGAGCGCGGGCACCCGGTCCTCGCCTGCGACTGGCGCGAGCGCAGAACCGGCCGCCAGCGCCGCAGCGCTGGTGGTGGTGACCACCATGAGCTGCGAGCTGGCGGTCAGCCCGCCCGCGATGCGGCCCACCGCGGTCGCGAACAGCCCGTGGATCGGGTTGACCCCGACCAGCGTGGCCGCGGCCATGCCATCCGGAACGCCGCCGATGGCACCGGTGATGCCGGCCGTGGAGGCAGGACCCAGTGCGCCGGGTGGCGGGCGGACCTGCGCCCAGCACCGTCGAACGCGATCCCGCCCCGTGTCACCGCTCACGGTCGGGACCTTGCACGGTCGTTCGGAGATCGTCCAGGTGCGATGGGCGGCCGTCAAGACGGGTCGGCGGGTGTGAGGATCGGGAAGTCGGGGTCCGGCGGCTGCACGACCTCGATGCCGACCGGGGGCTCGCTGACGCGGACGGGGATCTCGGTCGGCGGAGGTGCGGACGGCCGCTGGGGCAGGGTGTTCGCCGCGGTGTGGCTGGCACTGCTCGTACTGCTCCTCGGCGACCTGGCCGAGGCCGTCCCGCTGTCGGTGATCGCCGGCCTGCTGTTCGTCATCGGTGCCGAGCTGATCATCGACCGCCTGGCCGTGGCACGGCTCACCGAACACACCTCGACCGGGTCGCTCGTGGTGATGCTGACGACGTTCGGGACGGCGTTGTTCATCCCGCTGCAGTGGACGATCTTC
>DASUUK010000012.1 GCA_036374135.1 Euzebyales bacterium | reverse complement strand
TACCGGGCCATGCTCGCCGACGCGACCCTCGCCCATGACGATCACCAACGCCGCGCTGCTAGAGTCAGACGCGATCCCGGCTCCCCTGTGGAAAACCTTGATGGGACACCTCGTGTGTCCGCCCACGGCTCCTAAGGCACGCGGTGAACCGAAGCGGAACAGGCCGCTGACCTGCAGGTACGTGGTGTTCCCGACGGGATTCGAACCCGCGCCGCCGGCTTGAAAGCACAACCGCCCCGAGCGCTGTGCTCAGCAGCGAAGATGCAGGTCGCGGGCGAGCGAAGCCCGTCCAGTTATGTGTCCTGATTCCCGCGCGCCTCAATGCGGTCGTCGGCGGTCAGTCGCACTCTCGTTGCGGCAGCTCCTGGAAATCAGCGATCCCCACTGCGGGCGGCGATGACCTGATCCGCTACAGCAAGAACCTCGACGGTGCGCGACCACCAAGCCTCGAGCTCGGATGGACTCCAACCGTGGTAGTGGATCAACGCACGGACGGCCGCGCACCACGTTGAGACGGCGGTTCGCACGGCGCCGAAGAGGAACCGCAAGTCGAAGTCTGAGGACCCGAGACCGCCGTCCCGCGGCGCACCGAACGCCATCTCGGATGTGGCGGACGGATGAGTCAGCGCAGACCAGCGCATGTAAGCCCCGCGACCGTCTGAGTCCGGAAAGTGCCGCTGGGCGAACCCTTCCACGATTGCCGAGGGGCTGCCGTACCGCTCTCCGGCAAGACTCCAGCCTGCCCACTGACCGGTGGTAGCCAGTCCATCGTCGCCGAACATCCGCGCGACGCGACTGTACGTCCGGTCCCGCCGGTCTTCGGCGTCCTTCAATGATTGGGCGCCGGATCCCTTCATGGCCTGCAGCAACGAGTCGGCGGAGACCGCCTCGACGAGCCAAGCCCTCGCACCTCGCGCACGTGGCCCGATGTCGCGCTCCATGAGCCAAGACGCTCTCGCGGCATGCTCTAGAATCGATCTGGCAAGTGGGTGTGGCCCGTAACGCCTGGCGGACCGAGTCGAGAGCACGCTGTCGAGTGCGTCCAGAAGTTCTAGCGCAGCGTCGAATGTCCACAGACGCGCGAGCATGGACGCGTGATCAAGGATCTCGGCGCTGACGCTAGGATCACGGGACTCCAACGCGTACGGCGAACCCACCGCCGGCCTGCCCCTCGCCTCGTTCGCGTACCGCTCGAACTGCCTTGCGGGGATCGTGCGCAGTATTGCCGACAGCCGATTGACCGCGTCCTCGGCTGACACTACGTCGTCGTAGGTGCTCGTCGGACGTTCACCTCCTTCGAAACGGGGGTGTCATACATGCGGGTGGTGGTCGCGTTGCAGGATCGTACGCCGGGCGAGACGAGCCACGGCTTTGCCCGCGCTCGCTGCCGTGTTCGTTGGTGCTCTCTGTGGGATTCGAACCCGCGCCGCTCGCTTGCACAATCAGTCAGTACGAGGGTCACTCACGACCGATCGGCAGCCGGCGGACACGCAGTCGTCGCCGGTCGAGTACCGCGATGGCGCCTTCGTCAAGATCCTTTTCCACCGTCGGCAGGTTCGCCGTCAACAGCATCGCTTGCTGCTGGGGTGTGAGCGGCTCGATGGACCGGAGCAAGACGAACGACGGGCCGGACGACTGCCGATGCGCGAGCAAGGCGCCGAAGTCAGTGTCCTCGGAGATGATCACCCGCTCGCCCGTCATCGCCACGTCGAGGATGTCAGCGTCTGCGGCGCGCTGTAGGTCAAGCTCCCGAACATGGACGGCATCGTGGCCAGCCTCGCGAAGCAGCTCTGCGACCCGATGCGAGAGGTTCGCGTCGACCAGCAGCCTCACAGGCTGGGAACGACTGGCAGCTCACGCTCGTGGACCGCTGCCGCAGCGAACTCGAGCGCAGCGTAGACATCCTCATCCTCGAGGTCTGGGAAGTCGGCAACGATCTGCTCGGGCGTGCGCCGCGCCGCGAGCTGACCGATGACCGTGCTCACCGGAATCCTGAGGTCCCGAATGCACGGCAGGCCACCCATCTTTTGGGGATCGATGGTGATCCGCTCGAAGCTCATGACTGCGCTCCTCTCGTGCCACATCGTAGCTCCTGACCCCCCACGCTCGTCCGCGCCCGGCCGGCGCTATCACAGGCGCGATCGGTGTCGCGTCGGTCCGCCCGAGACTCGCCCGATACAAGTGCACGAACAACCAGCATCGTTGCATAGGAGCGCTGTGCTCGACGTTCGCGGGCGGCGAGGGCTGTGGGCGATCGAGCGTTTGGCCTGGTCAGGACGGTATCGGTGCTCCCGACGGGATTCGAACCCGCGCCGCCGGCTTGAAAGGCCGGTATCCTAGGCCGCTAGATGACGGGAGCGTGGACGGCCGCGCCCGAGCCTATCCAGCGGGACCGGGTGACGCCATCAGGGGGCGACGGTGTTGGCGCGTCCCGGCGCCTCGACGTCAGCGGGCACGCCGGGATCGTCAGCGCTCCGCCCACTGCGTGGACGTGCGATCCAGGCGCCGATCAGCACGGCGGCCGCCAGCAGGACGATCGGCAGGTCGCCCGCGCGGGCGTACGGCGTCAGACCGGACCGCAGCTGCATCGTGCCGGTGAGGGTGTCACCGCGGAACAGCGCTGATCGACCGGCGATCACGCCGTCGGCATCGATGAAGGCCGACCGCCCGGTCGTGGCCGCGACGACCATCGGCTTCTGCTGTTCGGCCACGCGCAGTTGCGAGGCATCGAGCAGCTGGTCCGACGTCGCGCTCGTGCCGTAGCTGGCCACCGTCGTGAGCGTCGCCAACCCGTTGGCATCGTGCGCGACCGCACGCACCGCACGCGCGAACGTGACCTCCCACGACACGACGGTCCCGAGCCGCGCGACCCCGTCACCGGTCGACAGCTCGACGGGACTCGCGTCGTCGCCGGCCTCGAGATCCGACGGCACCAGCCGGCCGACATCGGAGATCCCGCCCAGGACCGACCGCCACGGCACGTACTCGCCGAACGGCACCGGCATGCGCTTGGCGTACGCATCGATCGGGGCGCCGTCGGCGCCGAACAACGCTGCCCAGCGCAGGAACCGTCCGGGCGACGTGGGCGTGCCGACTCCGGCCAGCACGGGTGCCGCCAGTCCACCGCTCCGCGCGAGGAGTGCACTGCCGGCCGCGTCGAGCGTCGCGGCACCCGGCAGCGCGTCCTCGCCCCACACGATCAGGTCGGCGCCGCCGTCGACGTCCGCCGAACGTGCGACGTAGTCCGTCACGAGCGCGTCGATGTAGCCGGGGCAGTCGGCCGCGAACTCTCCAGGGCACGGGTCATCGACCTGCACGACCGCGACGTCCAGCGCACCGTCAGGTACGGTCCATCGCACCGCCCCAACGGTGGCGGTCGCCAGCAGCAGAGCGATCGCGACGATCAGTGGGACGACGCGTGCTCGTCCGCGCGACCGCATCAGCAGCGCCAAGGCGGCGGCGACGGTCGCCAACAGCGCCGTCAGGCCGAGAGCACCCACGACGGCGGCGGCGTGGCGGGCGGGCGTGTCCGTCACCGCCATGGCCAGTTGCGCCCACTCGAAGCCCGTCAGCGGGACGCGTGCGCGCGCCGCCTCCGTCAACGTCCACACAGCCGCCACGACCGGAACCCACCACGCCGGATGCAGGCGCGTAGCGGCTGCGGCGGCCGCACCCGTGACGGCCCAGAACATGCCCTGGATCAGCGGCAGCACGAAGCCGGCGAGCGGATCGACCTCCAGCATCCAGCGCAGCGCTGGGTACGCGAACCCCAGGCCGAAGGCCAGACCACATGCGGCACCTGCGACCGGCCTGCGGGCCGAGGCCGCCGCCCACAATCCAACCGCCGGACCGATCAGCACAAGCGGCATCCAACCCGTCGGGGCGAAGGCCAGCGCCGCGCCGGTCCCGCCGAGCAGCGCCGTGACCGCGAGAACCCACGGGTTCAGGTGTGGGCGTGCGCCCGGCAGCGATGGCACGGTCCCGGCGCCGTCAGGTCGCGAGCCGAGCTCCGGGATTCACGCGCAGTCCAGGCAGATCATGGCGTCCGCGTCGGCCAACTGCGGACGTCGCTTGACCAGGAAGCAGGACCGGCAGGTGAACTCGCCCTCGCCGGGCGGCGCATCGCCGGAGTCGTCAGATCGGGTGCGCGGCGTCGACACCGTGGCCTCGCTGTCGGGGCCGAGCAGGACCTCGAGCGTCTCCTCGTCCTCTTCCTCGTCGTCGTCGAGGTCGAGCACGTCGTCATCGTTGTCGTCCTCGTCCTCCGCGGCGTCCGCGGCGTCCTCATCACCCTCGTCGGCGACGTCGTCCTCGTCGTCCTCGACAACCTCGACAACCTCGACAACCTCATCGGCGGCGGCGACGTCGTCCGCGTCGTCGAGATCGTAGTCGTCGTCGTAGTCGTCATCATCGACGTCCTCGTCATCGAGGATGTCGAGATCGAGGTCGTCGTCCTCGTCGATGTCGTCATCGAGATCGAGGTCGTCCTCGTACTGCTCTGTCGCCATGCTGCTCCCGTCCGGCCGCGGCCGGGTCGTTTCGTCGTCGGCGGAGTCGATCCGCCGCGTGCCTCGCGGAACCGGTCCATGAACTGTTGGGTCGTGCGGGGGTTATAGGTCGCGGACGGCGCGCTCGCAACGTGTAGGACCGGGTTTCCCCCAATTCGTGGACAGGGCTGCCGACCACGACACCGCCCGCTGCGGCGTCGCCGTCGCGCCCGGAGCTGCTACAGATCGGTCGTGGCCGCGCCGGCGACAACGGTCCCGAGGCAGCGCGGCGGCGTGGTGAGGTCGGTCGCGAGCGGGTCACCGTCCCAGATGGCCAGGTCGGCACGGCGCCCGGCGCGCAGTGGGCCGACGTCGTCCTGGTGCGCGACGTGGCGGCCGCCGATGGTCGCCGCATCCAGCGCCTCGCGTCGGCTGATCGCGTTGCCACCCCGGTGCTCGTGCGCCGCTCGCACGCCGGCCCACGGCGCCATCGGTGTGACCGTCGAATCCGAGCCGAATGCCAGCTGGCAGCCGGCGGTGAGCAGATCACCGAACGGGTTGCTGTCCAATGCGGCGTCGCGCCCGAAACGGCTGGCGTACAGGCCCGACGGGCCGCCCCACAGGTCGTCGAACGCCGGCTGCATGCTGGCCACGACGCCCAGTGCAGCCATCCGCCCGGCGTGGTCGGGGCGCGGCAGCTCGAGGTGCTCGACCCGGTGCCGACTCGCGCGCACCTTCGCCGGTCCGACGATCTCGGCGGTGCGTTCGATCGCCGCCACGGCCTGCTCGATCGCGAGATCGCCGATCGCGTGGACGCCGCCTCCGGTGCCGGCGCGGGTGCACCGCACGAAGAAGTCGACGACCTGCTCGTCGTCGTAGAACAGTCCACCGAGCGCGGGACCGTCTCGGTAGCCGCCCGTCACGGCCGCCGTCCGTGAGCCGATCGCGCCGTCGAGGAACAGGTCGCCCCCGGGGCGCAGGCCGTGGGCCAGCGCGACCGACGGATCGATGTCGGCCCACCACACGAGCACCTCGACCGGCGACGTCGTCCGCGACCAGGCGACGGCGTCGTCCAACGTCGACAGTGCCGGGTTGCCCATCTCGTGCATGCTCGTGATCCCGAGTGATGCGCCGTGGGTCACCGCTGCATCACGCGCCCGCGCGAGCCGTGACGTGGGCAGCAGTTGCCAGATGCGGGCGCGCGCCGCGCCCGCTGCGTCCTCCCGGAGCCAGCCGGTCGCGCGGCCGTCGTGGCCGCGATCGACGCCGTCGCCCTCGGTGTCGACATCCGCGAGCGTGCTGGCATCGACGAGGCAGCTGTGCCCGTCGACACGGTCGAGCAGCACGCGTCTGCCCGGCGCCGCCGCGGCCAGGTCGTCGGCCGACGGCGGTCGTGGCTCAGGCCACGCGTGCTCGTCCCAGCCGCTCCCGACGATCGGATCGTCTGTGCGGGACGCGGCGAACGTCCGCACCCGCGTCACGACGTCGGTCGCGCTGGTCGCCGTGGACAGATCGATGCCGTCGAGCTTCAGGCCTGTCGCGGTGCCGTGGACGTGTGCGTCGACGAAGCCTGGAGTGATCCATGCACCTGGCCGCTCGCTCGTGCGCGGCGCTGACGGACCATCATCCGGATCGGCGCCCACCCAAAGGATCCGACCGTCCTCCCACACCAGGACGCGTGCATCGGACGGACCGGGCGTGTGGATGCCGTCGACGATCAGGCGGCGGCGGTCCGGTCGGATCCGGCTCATCGCCGGTCAGGTGCGTCGGTACGCGACCGACAACGCGTCGGCGTACTCGTTCCAGCGCGAGCCGTCGTGCGCCTTGATCCACCGCAGTTCCAGTTCTGGTCGCGCACGCGCCCGCTCGTACAACGCCGTGACGAGATCGAGGTTCTTGACCGGTCCCGATCTGCGACGCCAGTTGTTGCGCGCCCACCCGTCGGCCCACTCGTTGATCATCCGCACGCAGTAGTTGCTGTCGCTGTACACCGTGGCCACTTCGCCCACGGGGACGAGATCGAACCCGGCGATCAGCGCCGTGAGCTCCATGCGGTTGTTCGTCGTGTCCGGCTCGTGTCCATGGGCCTCGTCGACGATCTCGTCGTCGACGACGTAGACGGCACCCCATCCACCGGGACCCGGGTTGGGGTCGGCACTGCCGTCGGTGAACACACCCGTGAGCGGTCCAGCGGTGTACCGCTCGAGCACCTGCTGGGGCGACGGCGGGCGCACCGAGCCCGACCCCTGCGCGGATCCGTTGGTGTGGCCCACCCCGTTGGCGCCGCGGTGGCAGTCGCGACACCTGCTGGGCGTCCATCCCGGGTACCGCTCGCGTAGCCCGTCGGGCACGTCGAACGTGGCTCCGCACTGGATGCACGTGGCGGTCGTGGGCACGCTGCTACCTCCCCGGATCGTCGCCGACCATCTCACGACCGACCACCCGGCGGGCGACGTCGTCACCGCGGTCGGCCAGGCGCAGTGCGGCCGCCTCGCGACGGTAGCGCGACAGGGTCTCCCCGGCCGCGCACGTTGCGCCACGGTGCACAGCGGCTGCACGGTCGGTGACCGTGCTCGCCGTGTCACACGCCACGATCCGAGCCATCGCGGTGAGCTCCGGCAGCGGGCGGTCGTTGTCACCGGCCGCGGCCGCGCGTCCGCAGAGCGCGTCGGCTGCCTCGACCGCCGCTGCCATCTCGCCGATCGTGCCCACGAGGTCGCCGGCGCCGCCGCCCCCGTGCACACGCACGCAGGTGGTTGCGGCGTGCAGCGCCGCACGTGCCAGCCCCACGGCACACGCCGCGACGCCCAGGTGCACGTCGACGAGCAACTCGTCCACGATGCGCGCCGCCTGCCGCTCACCGCCGAGGCGGTTGCCCGCGGGCACGAACACCTCACGGCACCGCAGCGTGCCGACCGCCACCGGATGGTCGGTGGCCGACGCGTCGATCGAGGCATCCAGCCCTTCGCTCTCGGCCGCGACCAGCAGGATCGTGCCACCGTCGGTCGGCTCGTCCGACATGCGTCCGAGCACGACGTAGCAGTCCGCCTGTCCGGCGTAGGCGACGCCCGACACGGCGCCCTCCACGACGTAGCCGTCTCCGTCACGCACGATGCGCAGCGACGAGGCCGCGCCGCCGGACGTGACCGGCAGACCGTGCGCGGCCAACCACTCCCCCGCGATCAGCTGCGGCAGCACCTCTTCACGCAGCGCACCGTCCGCGTGGTCGGCGACGACGCCCGTCGCCAACAGGTGCACGCAGGTGCCCAGGCCCACGGCCAGGAACGCCTCGCTGAGCTCCGTGAGCACCTGGTACACGATGGAGGGCGGCTGGCCCATGCCCCCGTCGTCGATCGCGAACGGCAGGCCCAGAAGGTCGAGCTCGGCCAGCAGCGCAAAGACCTCGGCGGGGAACGGCGCACCGGGCACGTGTCGTTGCGCGCGCGGCGCGATCTGCCGGCGTGACACCTCCCGCACCAGTTGGAGCAGCGCCCGCTGCTGCCTGCTCACCATCTAGATCTTCAGCCGTAGACGGCGCTTGAGGAGGCTGAACCGCGCCGGCGTCGTGCCGAGCACTTCGCCGTCCGCCTCGATCAGCAGCGGCTCAGCGGTCGTCAGGCCGCAGCTGGCCGACTGGTACTCCACGATGTCCGGATGTGGCAGGTGCTCCCCGGCGTACAACTCGGTCGTGAGCATGAACACCTGGCTGCGGTTCCCGGTGAACGCCAGCACGCTGAAGCGGCCGTCCTGTGGGATCGCCCGCGGCGCCACCTTCATGCCGCCACCGAAGAACTGGCCGTTCGCGACGACCAGCTCGACCAACGGCAGCTCGCGGGTCGTGAAGTCCACGCTGAGCTGCGCGTCGACCCGCGACACGGCACGGATCGATGCCCAGGCGGCCAGCAGGTAGCGCACGCGGCCGAGCCAACGTGGCAGGCGGTCCGCGCGCTTGACGACCTCGGCGCCGTACCCCGCCTCGGCGATGTTGGCGAACAGCCGCTCGGCCCGCTCGCCGCCGTCGGTGGTGAACTCGACGACGCCGACGTCGATCGGCATGGTGTCGTCGGTCAGCAGATGGCGGGCGATGACCTGCGGCGGTCGGTTCAGGCCGAAGTTGCGTACGAAGTCGGCGCCGCTGCCCGTGCCGCACACGCCGAGCACGGCATCGTCGGCCACCGGTTCCCGGTCGCGGAACATGCCGTTGACGACGTGGTGGACGGTGCCGTCGCCACCGACGGCGATCAGGTAGCGCAGGCCGTCGTCGAGTGCAGCGCGGGCGGCGGCGCCGGCATCGTCACCACCCGGCGTGTGCACGACATCGAACTCGAGCCCACCGTCCCGCAGTGCGTCGGTCAACTGTGGCAGGACGGCGCGGGCGGCGCCGTGGCCCGCGGATGGGTTGACGATGAGGCGCGCCGGGCCGAGCCGCCCCGACCGCGACGGTGACCCGCGCTCGTCGGCGGTCGCCGACGGTTGCTGCGGGTCGGCCCCGGCCGGCTCGTCGGTCTGCGTCATGCAGGCAGGATCGCAGGTCCGACGTCGACGTGCACGCCGACGTACGTCATCGGGTCGTGTGCTCTCTGCGGCCACGGGCGCGGATGACGCGATCACGCAGCGGCCACGACCCCACGCAGCAGCCGATCGGCCACCCGCCGGGCCTGTGCTCCGACGTCAGTGTGCCGGCACGCCACTCCGAGCTGGCGGGACAGGTCGGCGATCTGCTTGACGTCGCGCACGAAGTCCCCGCCGGTCAGCGCACCACCGTCGAGCACGTCATCAAGCTCGGCCCCCTGCGCCCACAGCCACACCTGCCCCGCGATCGACGCGTCAGGCGCGCGCGTCGCTTCGAGCCCCGCCGAGCGCTCGATGCCGGCGAGCCGTTCCCAGTGGCGCTCGACGCGTTCGACGCGCTCGGCGACGGTCGCTGTCGGGTACCACACCGGTGGGACGTCGCGGGCGCGCGTCTCATGGACGAACACGCTGGTCACCGCTGCAAGGTCGGCGTCGTCGAGACCGTCGAGCACACCGTCGCGCAGGCACTCGGCCAGCAGCAGATCGGCGTCGGCGTACAGCATCGCCAGCCGCAGTCCGTCGGGTGACGGTGCCGGTGCCGCGGCATCGCCCTCGAGGTAGCCCAACTCGGTCAGCACCGAAACGATGCGGCGGAGCTGCCTCGACAGGGAGCCCGTCCGGAGGTCGACGTCGGCCTGCAGCCGACGCGTGGCGGTGTCCAGCTCGTCGTACCGGGCCGCCCAGTGCTCGATGTCGGCCCGCCGGTCGTCGGTGTGGACCGGGTGTGCGCGGACCGCGGCGCGCAGTTCAGCGATGCGTTCAGCGCGAGCCTGCTCGGCCGCATCGTCCGCGCCCGCTGCGGCGCCGTCATCCGACGGCGAGGACTGAACCGTCGACAGCGCGTCGGCGACCTCGCGCCGGTACGACGCCTGCCGCGGTCCACCCGACGTAGGCAGCGCGACCCTCCCGACGACGGCGGGGGGACGGCGGAACTGCTGTGGGTGGAGACGGATCAACCGCCGGTCGTCGGTGACGACCTGAGCGCGCGGGCTGCCGGCCGCGCCCACGACCACTCCCACGCCGGAGCCAGCGGCCAGCGTCACCACGTCACCGTCGCGCAGGGTCTCGAGCACGTCGAGCACGGCCCGACGCCGATCCTGACGGCGGGCTCGGGCACCCGATCGTTCGAGCCGGGTGAGCTCCCGTCGCAGATCGAGGTACTCACCGGCATCGCCGACATCGGAGATCAGGTGCTCCGCGTAGCCGGCCAGCGCCTCGGTGTTGTCCTCGATGCGTTCGGCGGACCGCGCAACGGCAACGTGGGCCTGATGCTGCGCGAACGACTGCGCGAGCAGCGTCTCGCACTCCTCGAGCGTCCGGCGCCGCAGGAGGTTGACTGCCATGTTGTAGGTCGGGGCGAAGCTGGAGCGGAGCGGCTCGACGCGCCGACCGACGAGACCGGCGACCTGCGTGAAGTCGATCTGACGCTGGTACGCGACGATGGCGTGGCCGACGGTGTCGAGCCCGCGCCGTCCCGCGCGACCGGTGAGCTGCGTGAACTGGCCGGGCGTCAGCAGCGCGTGCTGCTGACCGTCCCACTTCTCGAGCTGTTCGATGACCACCGTCCGCGCGGGCATGTTGATGCCGAGCGCGAGCGTCTCGGTGGCGAAGCACACCTTGACGAGCCCCCGTACGAACAGCGCCTCGACGAGCTCCTTGAGCACCGGCACCATGCCGGCGTGGTGCGCGGCGACCCCCCGCTGCAACGCATCGGACAGCCACTGGAACCCCAACGCCCGAAGATCGTCGGCGTCGGTGTCGGCGGTGATCTCGCGGGCGATCCGGCGGATCTCCCGTCGCTCGTCGCCGGTGGTCAGCGACACCCCGTCGCCGATCAGGTGGTCGACGGCGCGGTCGCACCCGGTGCGGCTGAACACGAACACGATCGCCGGCAACCAGTCGCGGCGGCGCAACATCTCGGTCAGCTCGCTGCGCCGGGGCGGGCGCAGCCGCACACCGGCGTGGCCGCCACGGCGGCCGCGCGCCCGTCGTTGGCGGGCGGCCATGCGCTCGAGCATCACGACGTCGGGGTTGGGGACCGGACCACGCGACCGTCCCCTCCCCGACGAGCGTCCCCGGCCGCCGCGGAACATCGGATGCAGATCACCGCCGATGGCGTAGTGGTGGTCGAGCGGCACGGGGCGCCGTTCCGAGATGATCACCTCGCAGTCCAGCCGCACGTCGGCGAGCCACGCGCCGAGCTCCTCCGCGTTGGACACGGTCGCCGACAGGCAGGCCAACTGCACCGCCGCTGGAAGCCCGATGATCACCTCCTCCCACACCGCTCCGCGCTCGCGATCGGCCAGGTAGTGCACCTCGTCGAGTACGACCGACCGCAGCCCACGGACTGTCGGCGACTGCTCGTAGAGCATGTTGCGCAGGACCTCGGTCGTCATCACGACGATCGGGGCCTCGCCGTTGACGCTGCGATCACCGGTCAGCAGGCCGACCCGCGCCGCTCCGTACCGCGCGCACAGATCCGCGTGCTTCTGGTTCGACAGCGCCTTGATCGGGGTCGTGTAGAAGCACTTGCCACCATCGCGAAGCGCCGACCACGTCGCGAACTCGCCGACGATCGTCTTGCCCGACCCGGTCGGGGCGGCGACGAGCACCGAACGACCGGCATCCAACGCGGCGATGCCGGCGACCTGGAAGTCGTCCAACGCGAAGTCGTAAGCCGCGACGAAGGCGGCGGGCACCACGGGCATCGCTGCGTCAGGCCAGCGAAGTGCGTCGCCGTTGCTCGATCAGGCGCGCGAAGATGATGTTGCCCTCGAAGAACAGGACCAGCGGCAGCGCCATCACGAGCATCGTGAACGGGTCCTGGGTGGGCGTGATGATCGCCGCGAGCACGAAGGCCCCGAACATCGCGTGCCGCCGGTAGCGACGCAGGCTCTCAGCCGTGACGGCGCCTGCCAGCGTCAGCATCGCGATCACCAGCGGCGCCAGGAACGACAGGCCGAAGCCCAGCATCGTCTTGAGCAGGAAGGTGATGTACTCGTCGGCGTCGAACAGCGACACCACGTTGTCGCCGGCGAAGCCGACCAGGAACTCCAGGCCCCGCGGGATGACCATGTAGGCGAACACACCGCCGGCCGCGAACAGCACGAAGGTCAGCACCACGAACGGCAGCGCGAAGCGCCGCTCGTTGGCGTGCAGGCCCGGTGTGATGAACCGCCACAGCTGGTAGCAGACCGGTGGGGCACCCAGGACGATGGCCAGCACCGCTGCCGCCTTGAGCGTCACGAAGAACTCGCCGAGCGGGTTGGTGACGATCAGCGCACACTCGTCGGCGTCGAACACCTGCGACCCGGCGCGCATCGACGCCGGCAGGTCGCAGTACGGCTGGATGAGGACCTCGAACAGCAGGTTGCGGAACGCGAAGCCGATGACGAACGCGATCGCGATCGCCAGTGCCGACTTGAACAATCGTGAACGAAGCTCCTCGAGGTGCTCGACGAGCGTCATGTTGCCGCCGAGAACTCCATCGCCTCCGGCGGTGGCGTCCGGGCGGGGCTCGATCCGCGTCACTGCATCTGCGTCGTGCGCGTCAGCTCTGGTCGCTGCGCGCCGCGCGGTCCTCGGAGGCCACGTGGTCGGCCGCGTCGTCGTCCTCGCTCGCCTCGTCGATGCCGCGCTTGAAGTTCTTGATGCCCTTGCCGATCGATCCGCCGAGCTCGGGCAGCTTCTTCGCGCCGAACAGCAGCACGAAGATCAAGAGGACGATGATCAGCTCGGGTCCGCCGAGGTTTGGCATCTGCAGCCCTTCGATCGGTGTCGTGCATCAGAGACCGTGTTCATGCAGTGTAGCCGCTGGCGTCGCCGGGGCGGCGACCACCTGAACGTCGTTTCGTGTCCGGCGCAGCCGGTCCACCGCGTGTTTCGTGGAACCTGGTTCCGCGAAGATCCGCGATGCTGGCCTGCAGCTGAGCCGCCTCCAGGCTGGCCACCTGCCCGCCCTCGTTGAGCTCGGCCAGCACCGGTTCCAACCACCGCTGCGTGCTCTGCACCGCGTCACCGAACCTCCGCAGCGCCGTGACCAGTCGCATGACCGCGACCGCAACGGCGAACACGAGCACGACGGCCACCGCCACGAGCAGCACGACGATCGCGCTCATGCGCGGGTCTCCGGAGACAGCCCCCGGCCGGCGTCGAGGAAGCGCAGCAACTCGACCGGGATGGGCAGCACCAGCGTGGAGTTCTGCTCCGACGCGATCTCGCTCATCGTCGACAGCAGCCGCAGCTGCATCGCGGCCGGATGCGCCTCGAGGTCGCGGGCCGCCTCGCTCAGCGTCAGCGCCGCCTCCTTCTCGCCCTGGGCGTTGATCACCATCGCCCGGCGGTCCCGCTCGGCCTCGGCCTGTCTGGCCATCGCGCGACGCATGTTGGCATCGAGCTCGACGTCCTTGACCTCGACGCTGGTGACCTTGATCCCCCAGGGACTGGTCTCCTCGTCGATCACCGTCTGCAGCCGGCTGTTGATCTCGTCCCGGTTGATCAGTAGCTCGTCGAGGTCGGCCTGACCGATGATGCTGCGCAGCGTCGTCTGCGCGATCTGCGAGGTCGCGAACCGGTAGTCCTGCACGTCGACGACGGCACGCACCGGATCGACCACGCGGTAGTAGGCCACGGCGTTGACCTTCACCGTCACGTTGTCGCGCGTGATGATGTCCTGTGGCTGGATGTCCTCGGTGACGACCTGCATGTTCACCTTCTGCATCGTCTCGAGCAGCGGCACGATGAACACCAGTCCGGGACCGCGCGGGTCGTCATCGACCCGACCCAGGCGGAAGACGACGGCCCGTTCGTACTCCGGCACGATGTTGATGCCGTTGACGGCGAGCAGCCCGATGGCGACCAGCACCACGAGCAGCAACAGGACCCAGCTGTTCATCCGTACCGCCAGTCGTCGTCCTCCGGTTCGACGAGCAGTGTAAGGCCGTGCCGCTCCAGGATTCGCACCAGCATCCCGCGCTCCAGCGGGGGGTCATCGGTCCGCACGTGCCACCGTTCTCCGTTGACGATCGCCTGGCCCTGCTCGCCGTCGGCCACGACCACCTCGACGATGCGGTCGATCATCTGCTCGTCGTCCAGCCGGTACGGCTGCGAGCGTGTGCCACGCACGACTGCCGCCAGCGCGCTGCTGCTGAGCAGCGCGAGCACGGCGACCCCGATCAGCACGGGCTGCGAGATTGCCAGGCCCGTCGTGTCGTCGAACAGGAACAGCCCGGCGAGCACCAGCGCCACGGTACCGCCGGCCGCGAGCACGCCGATGCCGGGCACGAACAGCTCGCCGATGAACAGGCCACCGGCCAGCAGCAGCAACGCGATGCCGATCATCGTCGTGGGCAGGAGCGACAGCGAGTAGGCGGCCAGCAGCAGCAGGATCACCCCGACGATGCCGCCTGCGCCGATGCCGGGGTTGGCGAACTCGACGAGGAGCGCGAGCGTGCCGAGTGTCAGCAGGACGAAGGTGAGGTTGGGGTCGACGAGCCACTCGAGCAGCCCCGTCGTGGTCGCGCGGTCCCACTCCTCGACCGGTGCCCCCCGCAACGCCAGCGTCGTCGCCGAACCGTCGGCCGTCACGACCTGTTGGCCGTCGACCTGCGCGAGCAGGGTCAGGCGGTTGGGGGCGATCAGGTCGATCGCCCCCACCTCGAGCGCCCGTTGGGCCGTGACCGACTCGCCCTCCGTCACGGTGCGGCGGGCGAACGCGGTGTCCCGACCCCGGGCCTGCGCCACGGCCTCGGCATACGACGCGGCGTCGTTGACCACCTTGTCGCCGACCTGACCGCCGTCCAATGTGACCGGCGTCGCCGCACCGATGGTGGTGGTCGGGGCCATCGCCGCGATGTTGCCGCTGAACACGACCAGCGTGCCCGCCGACGCCGCACGCGCGCCGTTGGGGGCGACGTAGGTGATCACTGGGACGTCGGCGTTCAGGAACCGGCCCACGATCTCGCGCATCGAGGTGAGCAGGCCGCCGGGCGTGTCGATCTCCACGAGCAGGGCGGCGGCACCGCGACGCTCGGCGTCGTCGACGGCGGCGATCAGCGCGTTCGCCGACACCGGCGAGACGGTGCCGTCCAGACGGGTGACCAGCACCGGGGCGGCCGTGTCCGCCGCCGCCCCGGTGACCGGCGCCGCCGACAGCAGGCCCATCACCAGCAGGAAGAGGATCAGTGCGCTGCGCCGGCTGCTCATGGCAGTGGTCTCGTCCGGTCGTTCGGCGTCCGGCGTCCTCCCCGCACCGACGTCGCCAGGCTCATCGCCCCACGGTATCGCAGCGGCTGCGTCACCCGCGTCACCGACCGTCGCTCGGCCCGCGACGGCATACGATGGATGCGCGCAGGCGGCATGTCACGGCCGGACATGCCGGTTGTGCGATGTCGGCTGACTCCACGATCTCCACCGTCTAGGCTTCGGGGTCACCAGGGGGCTGGCGGCTATGCTGCAGGCGGGCAGATCGACCACGTGACATGAGTCAGACGACGCGATCCGATCGCGACACCGCATCATCCGGCGCGGACCGGAAGACTGTGGCACGCCCGAAGCTCGCGCCGTGGAAGCAGGCGGTGGCCGCCGTGGGCTCGACCGTCGCGGACGCCGCGGTGGATGCCGTCACGATCGTGGGCGACGCGGCGCGATCGCTTGCCTCTCGCGACGGCGCCGCCCGCCGTCCGTCGCGCACCGTCGCCCGGCGCGATCAGGTCGTGCGCGACCGGCGCGAGCTGGCCAGCGGACGAGACAGCGGGCTGCCTCCCCCCGCGAAGGGACCGGGCGGGCGAGGGCGACAGGCTCCCGGCCGCTCCCCTGCGGATGACGGTGACGACGGTGTGCCGTCCCTGCCCCCGCCATTCGTGCGGCCGGTCGGGTCGCGGACCGCCGCGGCCGGCACGACCGACGGTGCGCGCACCGCTGAGACGCCCGCGACCACCGGTGACACGCCACTCGACAACGGCACCCGACCCGGTCCGGCCGCCGCCGAGGAGCCGCGCGACGGGGCGGAGCATCGTGCCGCTGGGGCGGACACGGCGGGGTCCGTCGCCGACGCGGACGACGCGGACGTCCACGCCAACGATGATCGGGCGGCGACGACCGCCGGTACGGACGCCACGGGTGCGACTGGCGCCCAGGTGGCCGGCACACCTGCCGACGCGACCCCCGCGGGCGCTGCCGCAACCGGCGAGGCCGACACGCACGAGGCGGATCCGGCCGGATCCGCCGGCGTCGACGACGACGATCCTGCGGTGGCCGACGGCCATGCGACCGCCGACGATCCCGACGGCCCGGCCGATACGGACAGCGCAGCCGCACCGGGTGCGATCCAGACACCCGACGGCGACACGTCCGAACAAGCGTCCGACAGGGTCGCCGGCAACGGCGCGGCCAGCGCGGGTGACGGCGCATCGCCCGGCCCCGTCGGACGCCACGGCCTCCAACCGGGCCGCAATGGCAGTACGCCGGCCGGTGGCAACGGACGCGCTCCGGCCGCCCTGCTCGATGCAGAGGACGAGGACGACGCCGAGCGCGCACCGGTTGCCGCGGTGACCTCCGTGGCCGGGCGGGCGACGCGTGCGTTCCGCCGGGTGCCGAGACGGTCGCTGGTGCCGGCGTGGATGCCGCCCCTGCGCCGGCGGCGCGAGCGTGAGTGGCCGTGGTTGGTGCGCGCCGCGGTGTTCTCGCTTGCCAGTCTCGCCGGCCTGGCCGCCATCGTCGTGGCCGCTGTCGCTCTGCTGCCCAGAGCGGTCGCGTTCGCGTCCGAGTCGGCCGATGCCGAGCTCATCCTCCCGGACGACACCGCGTTCGACCCGCTCGCGCAGCGGACGCGGATCCTGTACGCCAACGGCAGCCTGCTGGCCATCCTCCACGGCGAGGAGGACCGCAAGCCCGTACGTGTCGAGAGCATGCCCGATCACGCGTGGCAGGCGATCGTGGCCGCCGAGGACAAGAAGTTCTTCGATCACGAGGGCTACGACCCGGCCGGCATCGGTCGCGCGTTCTTCGCCAACTTCCGGGCCGGCGGCGTCGAGCAGGGTGGGTCGACGATCTCCCAGCAGGTGGCGCGTCTCAACTTCAAGGAGATCGGGCTCGACCAGTCCGTCGAGCGCAAGCTGAAGGAGATCGCCTACGCGATCGCGCTCGAGGAGCGCTTCACCAAGGAGGAGATCCTCGACCGCTACGTCAACCAGGTCTACTTCGGATCCGGCGCCTACGGCCTGCAGGCGGCATCGGAGGAGTTCTTCCGTGCCGACGTCAGCAAGATCCGGGTGGACCAGGCGGCACTGCTGGCCGGCCTGATCAGCTCGCCCAGCGCGTACAACCCACGGTTCAACCCCGATCTCGCACGCGAACAGCGTGACCTGGTGCTGGACAGCATGTCCGAGGCCGGCTTCGTCACCGAGCAGCATGCCGAGAAGCTCAAGACCCGGCCGCTGAAGATCCAGCCGCCCTTGCGGAACACGAACAGGCAGCCATCGATCGTCGAGGAGGTCATCGGCGAGATCAAGGCCAACCCGGTGTTCGGCGCGACCGTGCAGGAACGCGAGGACAACCTGTTCACCGGCGGCCTGCGCATCCGCACGACCATCTCGCCCAAGCTGCAGAAGCTCGCGGTTGAGACCATCGAGAGCAGGTACCCCAGCGACAACGGGCAGGACGGCGTCACCGCCGCCATCAGCACCGTCGACCCGCGGACCGGTGCGATCAAGGCCGCCGCATCGGCACGACGCTACAACAAGCAGAACTTCAACGTCGCACTGCGTGGTCGCCGTCAGCCGGGCAGTTCGTTCAAGCCGTTCGTCATGGCCGAGGCGCTGCGCCAGGGGTTCTCACCGAGCACGACGCTCGACGCCCGCAGCCCGATGGTCTTCCCGCAGCGTTGGGGGCCGGACTGGATCGTGTCCAACTACGGCGGTGCGTCGTACGGCCAGATCGACATGGCCGCGGCCACGAAGGGGTCGGTGAACACCTATTTCGCGCAGCTGATCCAGTTGGTGGGTGTCGAAAAGGCCGTGAACATGGCCGAGAAGCTCGGCATCTCGCGTGTCGGCGTCGGCGAGCAGGGCGAGTACGGTCCGGCCATCGTGCTCGGCGGTCTGCGCCAGGGTGTGACCACGGTCGAGATGGCGTCCGCCTACGGCACCTTCGCCAACAACGGCGTGCACATCGAGCCGCACCTCATCGCACAGGTCAAGCAGGGCAACAAGGTCCTGTACAAGCGCGAGCCGCAGAGGACGCAGGCGCTGAAGCCGGCGGTCAACGCCGCAGCGCTCCGGATGCTGAAGGGACCGCCCAGCGCCGGCGGCACGGCTTCCTACATCGCGGAGTCGGTGTATCCGTGGCCGGTCGCGGGCAAGACGGGCACCACACAGCTGGCCACCGATGCCTGGTTCGTCGCCACGACACCGGTGATGTCGACGGCGGTGTGGGTCGGCCACAAGAACGGCCAGGTCAGGATGTACGGCGCGACCGGCGGTGGCGTCGCCGCTCCCGTCTGGCTCGACTTCATGCAACAGGCACTGTCGACACGCAACGTGAAGGACTTCCCGACCGTCAACGAGGCGGAGTTCGTCGGCAAGACCGTGAAGGTGCCGGACCTGGTCGGCCGCAGTGCCCAGGATGCGCTCAACAGGCTCGCCAAGAAGAAGCTCATCGGACGCGCG
Organism: Euzebyales bacterium; assembly: GCA_036374135.1. Lineage (NCBI taxonomy): Bacteria > Bacillati > Actinomycetota > Nitriliruptoria > Euzebyales > Euzebyales bacterium. Next base: position 14,083 of record DASUUK010000012.1, on the reverse strand, counting down.
CAGTACCAGGCGTCAGCCGCACCGGCCGGTTCGGTGCTGTGGGTCAGCCCGAGCGACAGCGCACAGGTCGGCACGACCGTGTACCTGGGCGTCTCGACCGGAACGCCTCCTCCCCCGCCCGAGCCCGAGCGCAGCGATACCGGCGGCGATGGCGATAGCGGCGGCGATGGCGACGGCGGCGGCAACAGCGGCGGCGGCAACAGCGGCGGCGGCAATGATGGCGGCGGCAACCAAGGCCGCGGCAACGGCGGCGGGGGCGGCGACGACTGAGCGCGCTGAACGGCGCTGCAGCCGGGGGTCAGCCCGTCTGGCGGACAGCAGTGCTCACATGCTGGCGATCAGCTTGGCGACCCGTTCGTCCTCGGACCGGAACGGGTCCTTGCACAGCACCGTCCGCTGCGCCTGATCGTTGAGCTTGAGGTGCACCCAGTCAACGGTGAAGTCACGCCGCTTGCGCTTCGCCTGGCGGATGAACTCGCCGCGTAGCTTCGCGCGGGTCGACTGGGGTGGGGTCCGCATCGCCAACCGGATCGCGGCGTCATCGACCACACGGTCGACCTTCGCTCGACGCTGCAGCAGGTAGTACAGGCCCCGGGAGCGATTGACGTCGTGATACTGCAGGTCGAGCATCGCGACCCGCGGGTGCGACAGCGGCAGATCGTGGCGACGGCGGTAGTCCTCGACCAGGTGGTACTTGGCGACCCAGTCGCACTCGCGCCCCAGCTTGAGCGGATCGGTCTCCAGCGTATCCAGCACGCGCGCCCACTCGCTGACGACCCGGTCGCTCACCGGATCCGAACCGTGGTGCTGGAGGAAGCGCATCACGCGCTCCAGATACACGCGCTGGATCTCGAGCGCCGACAGGTCCCGTCCGCCCTCCAGCCGCACCCGCCGGCTGCACGTCATGTCGTGACTGATTTCGCGGATCGCCCGGATGGGGTTGTCGAGCGTCAGGTCACGCATCACCGTGCCCGCCTCGATCATGCGCAGGACGAGGTCGGCGGTGGCGAGCTTGAGCCATGTGGCGTACTCGCTCATGTTCGAGTCCCCCACGATCACGTGCAGCCTGCGGTACCGCTCGGCGTCGGCGTGCGGTTCGTCGCGGCTGTTGATGATCGGGCGGCTGCGGGTGGTCGCCGAGCTCAGTCCCTCCCAGATGTGCTCGGCCCGCTGTGCGATCGAGTACAGGGCGCCGCGCGGCGTCTGCAGCACCTTGCCGGCACCCGCGTAGATCTGTCGCGAGACAAGGAACGGGATGAGCGTGTCCGCGAGCTTCTGAAACTCACCGACCCGGCTGACGAGGTAGTTCTCGTGGCTGCCGTACGAGTTGCCGGCCGAGTCCGTGTTGTTCTTGAACAGGAATATCGTTCCGGCGATGCCTTCCTCGTGCAGCCGCTGCTCGGCCTGCTCGACGAGCGACTCGAGGATCCGTTCCCCGGCCTTGTCGTGCGCGACGACACCGCTGACGGTGTCGCACTCGGGCGTCGCGTACTCGGGGTGCGAACCGACGTCCAGGTAGAGCCGCGCGCCGTTCTCGAGGAAGACGTTCGACGATCGGCCCCAGCTCACGACGCGTCGGAACAGATACCGCGCGACCTCGTCCGGCGACAACCGTCGCTGTCCGCGGAACGTGCAGGTGACCCCGTACTCGACTTCGATGCCGAAGATCCGCCGGTCCACGTTGCCCCTGTCGTCCGGCCAGTCGGTGTCGTCGGCGGGTCCCGTTGGCGATGGCGACCCCCCGCATCACCGACGTGCGGTTGCAGCCATACAGTCTACGCGTCACGGGGACAGCGTCGACGGACACGCTGACATCGGCGGCCGCTGAGCACGCGCCAACACGACACCAACCCTCACCCGTCGGCGTGGCGCGGCGCGACAAGAACGTCCCTGCGCTGAGGTCAGGCCGGTGCGCCTGCCCCGCCCTGCGGGCCGGCCGGAATCAGCCGAGCGCGGCCGCGATCTCCTCACGCGTCAACCGGAAGAACTTGCGTCGTCCGCGGCGACGATCGAGTCCGGCGACCTCGAGCCGGTCGGGGGTGATCTCGTGGTCGTCGGCCGAGCTCAACGCAGCGTGAGCGGTGCGCAGCGCAGTCGCCCTGTCTCTCCCACGCTCGAACCGTTCGGCCAGCGCGGTCGAGATTGCATCGGCCTGTCCGCCGATGGCGACGAAGCCCTCCTCCACGCTGATCGATCCGTCGTAGAGGATGTGGAAGAGGTCGACCCCGTCCGCGCGGACCTCAGCGACGAGGAGCTCCACCTCGAACGGCTTGGAGCTCTCACTGAACGCCGTGCCCAGCGCGCTGGCGTAGGCGTTCGCCATCGAGCGCCCGGTGACGTCCTCCCGCGCGTACTGGTACCCCAGCACGTCGGCCAGCCGGATGCCCTGGCGCCGTAACGACTCGAACTCGTTGTAGCGACCGACCGCGGCGAACGCCAGCCGGTCGTACAGCTCGCTGACCTTGTACAGCGACGACGGGTTCTCGGCGACGAACAGCATGCCGTCGTCGTAGACGAGACCGGTCACGGCGCGTCCACGGGCGATCCCCTTCCGGGCGAAGTCCGCCCGGTCCTTCATCTGCTGTTCGGGTGAGACGTACGGGAACATCGTGGGGACCCCTCACCCGTTCTCGTCGACCGGCACCATACGGCGCTCGGCGATGATCTCGCGCACGCGCGCCGCGACGGTGTCGTCGTTGAGCTCGCGGTAGCCGTCGCTGTCGATCTGCGCCACCAGCGGGTAGATCCCACGCACGACGTCGGGTCCGCCGGTCGCCGAGTCCTCGTCGGCCGCGTCCCACAACGCCTCGATCGCGATGTCGATCGCACGCTCGGGCGACAGATCGGCTGAGTATCGCGCCTTCAGCGATCCGCGCGCATCGCGCCCGCCGGATCCGGTCGTGGCGAACCGGCGTTCCTCGTACCGGCCGCCGACGACGTCGTACTCGTAGATGCGAGGGACCTGGTCACTCAGATCGAAGCCGGCGAAAAGCGGGACGACGACCAGCCCCTGCATCGCCATCGGCAGATTGCCGCGGATGAGCTGTGCGAGCTTGTTCGCCTTGCCCTCCAGCGACAGGGGCGCGCCCTCGACCTTCTCGTAGTGCTCGAGCTCGGTGGAGAGGATCTTCGCGAGCTCCATCGCCGGACCGGCCGACCCCGAGATGCCCACCGCGGACCAGTCGTCGGCCGGGAAGACCTTGCGCATGTCGCGCTTCGAGATGACGTTGCCCGCCGTCGCGCGCCGGTCGCCTGACATGATCACGCCACCGGCGTAGGTCAGCGCGACCACGGTGGTTCCATCGACGTGGGACGGGACCGAATGGGCGGACGGGTGGCCGCCGCGATCGCCCGCAGCGAACAGCTCAGGCGCGGCGCGGCGCAGGTTGGCGGTGAAGCTGATCGCGGTCGGGTCGAACGGAGAGTCTGATGGGGGCAGGGTCATCGGCTCGATTCCATCTGTTCGATCCCCGCCCGCCGGCTCCCTGCGCTCACTGACCGCCCTTCTGCACGTAGTTTCGCACGAACTCCTCGGCGTTCTCCTCGAGCACCTCGTCGATCTCGTCGAGCAGCTCGTCGACGTCGGAGGTGTCGACCTCCTCGGCGACCTGGTCGTCGGTCGTGACTTCGTCGGCCTCCTCGCTGCCGCGCTGTCGCCGGACCTGTCCGCCGTCGCTCATGGAATCGCACCCTTTCGGGGCTGGGGAACCTCCGAGGCGAAGTCTAGCCGCGCCACCCTCGGTGCGGAACGATCAGTCCCGCGCTCAGCCCTGCAGCGCGGCGATCAGCTCCGCCGCGGTCCCGCAGCGGTCGATCAGCTGTTCGGTCATCGCGCGGTTGCCCCGTCCCGGATCCATCATCGGCACACGCTGCAACGTGTCGCGCCCGATGTCGAAGATGATCGCGTCCCAGCCGGCGGCCGTGACCGACGACCGGAACTTGTCGAGGCACCGGCCGCGGAACCACGCGCGAGTGTCCTCGGGCGGCGTCGACATCGCGTGACGCACCTTGGCCTCGTCGACGAGCAGTTCGCAGCGACCCTTGCCGACCAGGTGGTTGTACAGACCCTTGTCGCGACGGACATCGTGGTACTGCACGTCGATCAGCGCCAGCCGGGGATGGTCCCACGAGAGTCCGTCGCGCTCCGCGTACCGGCGCAGCAACTGGTGCTTCGTGACCCAGTCGACCACGCCGTCGAGCTGCATCGGATCGTCCTCGAGCGCGGTCAGCACCCGCTCCCAGGTCGCGAGGACATCGGCCGTCCACGGCGCGGTCTCGCGCGTCTCGTAGTACTTGCGCGCGTGCTCCAGGTAGTACCACTGCAGCTGCACCCCGGAGATGCGCCGTCCGTCGGCCATCGGGACCGTACGGGTGCACGTCAGATCGTGGGACAACTCGTGCAGCGCGGCGACGGGCTTGGCCAGCGTCGGGACGTCGGTGAAGAAGCCGTCCTCGATCATCGACAGCACCAACGCGCACGACCCGAGCTTCAGGTACGTGCAGATCTCGCTCATGTTGGCGTCGCCGATGATGACGTGCAGCCGGCGGAACCGTTCGGGATCGGCGTGCGGTTCGTCGCGCGTGTTGACGATCGGCCGCTTGAGCGTCGTCTCGAGCCCGACCTCGACCTCGAAGAAGTCGGCGCGCTGGGAGATCTGGTACGGGACGTCCGACAGGTTGAACTCGTTGCCGATCCGTCCGGACCCGACCATCAGCTGGCGGCTGACGAAGAACGGTATGATCTGGCGGACGAGCGCCCCGAACGGCACACGGCGGTCCACGATGTAGTTCTCGTGCATGCCGTAGGCGGCACCCTTGCCGTCGGTGTTGTTCTTGGTGATGACGATCCGCGACGATCCGTGGCCTTCGGCCAGCAGTGGCTCGGCGCGCCGGGCCGCCTCCTCGAGCACCCGCTCCCCCGCCTTGTCCCAGATGACGACGTCGCGCGGATTCGAGCACTCGGGCGACGAGTACTCCGGGTGCGCGTGGTCGACGTAGAAGCGCGCGCCGTTGGTCAGGATCGAGTTGGCCAGACCGATGTCGTCGCTGGGCGGCACGTCCGGTGGTCCCGGCTGGGTGAACCCGCGGGCGTCCCGCAATGGGTTCTCCTCCTCGTAGTCCCACCGCGCCCGGGGATGGCCGTCAGCGGTGTAGGCGTTGACGACCATCGACGAGGCGAGCACAGGGTTGAAGTCGGGTCGCCCGACGACCGTGATTCCGTACTCGGTCTCGGTACCCATGTACTTGGTGAGCGCCATGTGCCGATCCTTCCCGGGTCGACCGGTGCGACACGACCACCTGGCCTGCCACCACCCTACGATCGCCCCACCCCGAAGTCGCCGACACCACCCTGGCAAAGGACAACCACCATCGGGCGCGAATCACGTGGTGGTTGTCGAAGGACGCGGAAACGCGGTGAAAGGGCAACCACCCTGGTCGTCAGTCAACCAGCACATGCCCGCGACAACCACCATGGCCGGCGACGACCACCCACGCCCGCGACAACCCACCATGGCCAGCGACGACCACCCGCGCCCGCGACAACCCACCATGGCCGGCGACGACCACCCGCGCCCCGCCCGCACGGGACGCGGGCGGGGCGGACGGCGCCGGTTACAGGTACTGGCCGGTGTTGATGCTCTCGATGGCCTTGCTCATGCCGTGGTCGTCGTCGGAGACCAGGGTGCGCACATAGACGATGCGCTCGCCCTTCTTGCCCGAGATCCGTGCCCAGTCGTCGGGGTTGGTCGTGTTGGGCAGGTCCTCGTTCTCCTTGAACTCGTCGCGGATGGCGACCAGCAGGTCCTCCTCGCGGATGCCCTTCTGGCCCTCGTCGAGGTACCGCTTGATGGCCATCTTCTTCGCGCGGGCGACGACGTTCTCGATCATGGCGCCGGAGTTGAAGTCCTTGAAATACAGGACCTCCTTGTCCCCGTTGGCGTAGGTGACCTCGAGGAACTGGTTCATCATGTCGACGGCGTACATGCGCCGGCACGTCTCGCTGACCAGCCACTCGACGGCCGCGTGCTCGCCGTCGAACTGCTTGACCAGGTCGGGGTGCAGGGGGAGGCCGGCGTGCAGGTAGATCGCGAAGATCTCGCGTGCGGCGTCCTCGTCGGGACGGTCGATCTTGATCTTCACATCGAGGCGGCCGGGCCGCAGGATCGCCGGGTCGATCATGTCCTCGCGGTTGGACGCCCCTATGACGATGACGTCCTTGAGCGTCTCGACACCGTCGATCTCGCTGAGCAACTGCGGGACGATCGTGTTCTCGACGTCGCTGGACACGCCTGATCCGCGCGTGCGGAAGATCGAGTCCATCTCGTCGAAGAACACGATGACCGGGTGGCCCTCCTGGACCTTCTCGCGGGCGCGCTGGAAGATCAGCCGGATCTGACGCTCGGTCTCGCCGACGTACTTGTTGAGCAGCTCGGGGCCCTTGATGTTCAGGAAGTAGCTGCGCGCGTCGTCGCGGCCCTCCTTCTCGGCGACCCGCTTGGCCAGCGAGTTGGCGACCGCCTTGGCGATCATCGTCTTGCCGCATCCGGGCGGTCCGTACAGCAGGATGCCCTTGGGCGGCTTGAGCTCGTGCTCAACGAACAGGTCGGCGTGCAGGAACGGCAGCTCGACCGCGTCGCGGATCGCCTCGATCTGGTCGCCCAGACCACCGATGTCCGTGTACGCGATGTCGGGGACCTCCTCGAGGACGAGCTCCTCAACCTCCGGGCGCGGCAGGCGTTCCAGGGCGTAGCCCGAGCGCGACTCGACCAGCAGCGAGTCGCCGGCACGCAGGCGCGACGCGCGGAGCGGCTCGGCCAGCCGGACGACCTGCTCGTCGTCGGTGTGGTTGACGACCAGCAACCGGTCGTCGTCGAGGCGCTCCTTGAGCGTCATGACCTCGCCGGTGATCTCGTACGAGGCGGCCTCGACGACGTTGAGCGCCTCGTTGAGCACAACCTCCTGGCCGGTGGCCAGCGCGTCACGGTCAATGTCGGGGCCGACCTGGACGCGCAGCTTGCGACCGTTGGAGAAGATCTCGACGACGTCGTCGTCGACATCGCGAAGGAACACCCCGAACGTCGCCGGCGGCGCCGACAGCTTCTCGACCTGCTCCTTCAGCGCCACGATCTGCTCGCGGGCCTCGCGCAACGTCTCGGCCAGGCGGGTGTTCTTGCTCGACAACGAACCGACCTGGTTGCGCGCCTCGATCAGGCGCTCCTCGAGGTGCCGCACGCTCGACGGTGAGTGGTCGAGGCGACGCCGCAACAGGACGGTCTCATCCTCCAGCTCGGCGACCTGGGCGCGAAGCCTACGGATCTCAGCCTCGTGGTCTCGCATCTCGGCCTCCTGCTCGGGCGCCGACCAGGCCGGACGAACTGGCCGATTGCCGAGTATAGGTCGTACCCCGTCCGTGATCGCGGTCATTGTTCCGTCCGCCATCCCGGCGGCGGACGTCGGGTCGGCGCATGTGCTCAGCCGTCGACGTCGTCGTCGGCGGAAGGTTCGGCGTCCGGAGCCGGCAGCCGTCGCACGATGGTCAGGAAGGCGGTGTGGGCGACCATCCGGTGGGCGGGCCGGACCGACAGACCAGCGACGTTCCAGGGTCTCAGCAGCGATTCGACGGTCTCAGCGGTCCCCCAGCGCGGATCGGAGGACAGCGCGTCGTGGAGCCGCATCACCTGTGGGACCGTCGGCGTGTAGGCGCACAGCAACCCGCCCGGATGCAACGCCGCGGCGGCGGTCTTGATGACGTCCCACGGCTCGAGCAGATCGAGGACGATGCGGTGGCACGGCGTGTCACCGAGCCCCGCGACCACATCGCCGCGCCGCAGCGTCCACGTCGCCGGCGCACCCCCGAACCGGCGGGTCACGTTGCGCTCGGCGACGTCGGCGTGGTCGTCGCGCAGCTCGAAGCTGATGACCTGTCCCGATGCGCCCACGGCGTCGAGCAGCGCGCATGTCAGCGCGCCGGACCCCGCGCCGGCCTCGACGACCGTCATGCCGGGGCGGATGTCGGTCAACCCCACGATCAGCGCCTGGTCCTTGGGATAGATGACCTGCGCGCCCCTCGGCGCCTTGACGGTCCAGTCCCCCGCCGTCGGGCGGAACACCCGCAGCTGGGTGCCCTTGGCGCTGCGCACCAGGGTGCCCTCGGGCCCGCCGATGATGGCGTCGTGAGGGACGGCTCCACCGTGGTAGTGGAACTCCCCGCCCTCCTCGAGCACGACCAGATAGCGCCGCTGCTTGCGATCGATCAGCAGCACCGTTTCGCCCGCGGCCAGGGGCGCGGGGTGACCCGCGAAGCGTGGCTCGCTCATGCCGATGCCTCGACGCGACCGCGCGAGGGTTCGACGACCGCCAGCACGCGGTCACGGGTCCTGCAGAACGCACAGACCGGCTGCTGATCACCGCTGCCTTCCCGGAGACCGGTCGGCTGGCCGCACCGGACGCACGCGACCACCGTGGCGGCCTCGTCAGCGCGGCCGAAGTGCTCGTCGCGGGCGCGGTCGAGATAGCCGAACAGGAACGCTGCCTTGGTGCCCGGTGCATGCCGCTCCAGGTCGTTGAGCGCGTCCTTGTACCGCAGCGCGGTGTTGCCGGCCACCATCGGGCACTCCTCCACCACGTAGTCCAGTCCGCGAATGACGCAGTACGCGGCGGTCTCGCGTTCGCCGAGTCGGTACAGCGGCTTGATCTTCCGGCTCATGCCGTCACGTGCCGGCAGGTAGGGCCGCTGCCTGGCCAGCATCGGGGTCTGCCACCGCAGGACGTTGCCCAACAGCGTCGCGGCCTCGTCGTCGAGATTGTGCCCTGTCGCCATCACGTCATAGCCGTGGTCGACGGCCACGCGGTTGAACACGTAGCGCTTGCTCAGACCGCACACCCCGCAAGACGACCGCCGGCGCAGCGCGGTGGCCGCGGGGATGTCATAGCCGTACTCGTGGGCCAGGTCGACGGTGTGCAGGATCACGTCGCGGCGGTCCGCGAACGCGCGGACCAGCTGCTCGGACCGGGACGAGTAGGCGCCGATGCCCAGGCCCACGTACAGCCCGTCCACCCGGTAGCCCATGTCCAGCAGCACGTCCCACAGCGCCAGCGAGTCCTTGCCGCCGCTGACGGCGACCAGGCAGCGCTCGTCGTAGGACAGCATGCGGTAGTGGTCGATCGCGGTGCGCACCTGCCCGCGGACGTGATCGACGAAATGCTCCGCACACCACGCACCGTGGTGGCGTCGGACCTCGATCACCGCGGGCGCGCGGCAGACGTTGCAGCGCGCCGTGCCGGCACCGCCGGAGATGACCGGGCGGATCTCGACCACCGCGTCGTCAGCCAGCAAATGGTCCTTGGTGACCAGTTCGCCCTCGGCGATCACCAGCACCGTCTCGGGGTCGACGTCCAGGCGCGTGAGCACGTCGTCGACCCGCAACGGGCCGGTCAGGTGCTCCGTGCGGTCGGGGTTGCGCAGGTGGACGTCCATCGGGAGTTTCGAGGCTAGCGGCCTGCCGGGGCGGCGCACAGCACAATGGACCCCATGTCGACGACGACCACGACCACCACCACGACCCTGGCGCTGAAGGAATGGGGCGCCGTCGTGCACGCGCTGCTCGACGGACGCCAGACGGTTCTGCTGCGCAAGGGTGGCATCCGCGAAAAGCGCTTCGATGTCGCCAGCGATCGCTTCGTGCTGTTCCCCACCGTCGCCCATGCGCATGCCGAGCGCGTGCGCCCCGGTCACGAGGACCTGCTTACGGCTGGCGCGGCCGACATCGATGCCGAGGCCGACACGTTCGTCGTGCGGGCCGGCGTGAACCTCATCGACGTCGTCGACATCACCGACGCCGACGCCCTCGCCGGCCTGCACGATCTGCACATCTGGACGCCCGAGCACATCAGCGAGCGTCTCGCGTTCCGCCCGAAGCACGCGCTGCAGGTGCTGGTGGTCGACCCCGTCCGCCTGCCCGAGCCGGTCACAGTGGTGCGCGCCCCCGAGTACGGCGGATGCAGCTCCTGGGTCGATCTTCCGCTGCACTGGAAGGGCGAGGGTCGGACGATCCGCGACCGTGCTGAGCTCGAAGGCATCGCGGGCCGGATCCGCGCCGCCGTCCGCTGATCGCATCCGTCACCACGGGCACCACCGCCAGGCGAGGTCAGCACCCGCTGTGCCCCGCGGTGGGCGTCCATCAGGGGCTTCCACCCCACAGATCGCACGGGGATCGTTCGCTCGCACCAGGTACCACTGATCGTCCGCGCCACGATCGGAGGATGATGCGCCACATCTGATGTCACAGCCCAGGAGGAGCGCCCGATGCCCGTCCGCATCATTGCCGGCCTTCCCGACAACACGATCGGGTTCGTCGCTGAGGGCGAGGTGACCGGCGACGACTACACGTCGACCATCGATCCCGCGGTCGAGCAGGCGCTCACCACGAACGACAAGGTGCGGCTGCTGTACGTGCTGGGCGAGGACTTCACCGGGTACTCGGGCGTTGCGATGTCGGAGGACGGCAGGCTCGGCATGACGCACCTGACGAGCTGGGAGCGGATCGCGGTGGTCGCCGACCAGGACTGGATCCGCCACACCGTGGACGTCATGGGTCACCTGATCCCCGGTAGCGTCAGGGTCTTCACGCTGGCCGAGGAGCCCCAGGCCCGCGCGTGGGTCATCGCGTGACGGGCGGACGCGTCTAGTCCAGCACCACCCAGGCGGCCCACACCAGCACCATCGCAAGTGCGGTGCCCAGTTCGGCGACCATGCCGACACCGAAGCCCTTGAGCACGTTGACCGTCGCCCGCGTCGCCTCGCTGATGTCGGCGGTCTGCCGGTACTGGGCGAGCAGCACCCCCGCGCACGCGCCGATCGGGAACCCGATGATCGGGATGACGAAGAAGCCGACCAGGCCGGTCACCCCAGCGAACAGCCGCGTCGAGCGCGAGGCACCGCTCGCCGCGCCTACGCGTTCCGGGATGACGTAGGACGCGGCGATGCCCAGCGCCCCGAGCAGGGTGATGGCTGCCATCGCGGTCCATCCCAGGGTGCCGAAGTCGGTGAGGAACCCGTACAGCACCGCCGCGCCCCAGATGATCGGCAGGCCCGGCAGGAACGGCATGATGACGCCCGCCAGGCCGATGGCCATGAGCAGTCCGATGGCGAATGCGTTCACGTGGTCCTCGACGTCGTACGATCATCGACTTTGTCGTCTGCTCAGGGTGCCACGCCGTACGACCGTCAACCGCGCGCCGCCGCTGACGCCGCCGCCATCGACGTGGCATACTGCGGCTTCGCCCCCTCGTCGGCGTGGCGGAATAGGCAGACGCGCATGGTTGAGGGCCATGTGTCCTTCGGGACTTGGGGGTTCAAATCCCCCCGCCGACACCACCGCTGAGCAGCGGGAACGCGTATCGCGCCGGCTCGCTGACCTGTCAACACCCCGCCCGTGGCAACATCCTGGCAACATCCGCTCCTGGCACCGGGGCGACAGCCGGGCCGTGGCCAACATCCAGACGCCCGTGGCAGCACGTCGGCGGTGACGACCGCGGAGCGGGAGGCCCGAATGGTCACCCACATGGCGGCGAGCGACGCATCTTGGACTACCTCGTGTGGGTGTGGGAGCGAACAAGAGAGCCGAGGTGGCCGACATCGCGGAGGCGCTCGGCCTCGACTACACCCTGACCGTTCGCGTGGTGGACGAGCTGCGCAAGGATGGCCGTCTCACGGGTGTCGAGCTAGCACAGGATCCATGTCTGCTCCGCATCGAACCCCACAGCGAAGGCCGGCCGCGAGCTCGGCAAATAGCCGGCGCGCGGCGACTCCACCAAGCCTTCGACAGTGAAGCTCTCGCAACGGCAGCGTCGCGTGTTTCTCGCCCACCTCGACGGCGAGGACCTCGGCGCGGGTGTACCGCCGCCCTGATCTGTCGAACTCGGTGAAGTTTCGCGCGAGATGCTGCTCCATCCAGCTGTAGTCGCCGCGTGTCACGGACCGCCACATCGCCGCCTCAAAGACAATTAGCTCGTCAAGCTCAGTGTCGGTAGGCTCGCGATCGTCGTTCACGCGCGCGGGGGTGTCGTGCCCGTGGCGTACCAGACCGAGGTCGATGGTCTCATGGCCAACCGCAGCTCTCTCTAGCGGCTCACCGACGCCGGCTGGCAGATGGAGTTCCACCAAGGCACACCGACAGCGGCCCGCTGACACAGCCGCTCAACCGTTCGACTACCGGGGATGCCGTGCTGGTCGCCCGGCTCCGATTGCCGGCCACGCGACTCGTCGTTGCGGATGAGCGCGGCCAGCCGCCGAAGGCTCGGGCGGCTGCGGCTGACGGGTGGCATCGACGGCTGAAGCCTCGGAGACGGAGCCGCGGTTTCTGCGGCTGGAGAACGGGTGTCAGGCCGTGGGGTCGCGGTCGAACAGGCGGACCGCCCACAGGCGGCCCAACACCCCGATCGCCAGGATCCAGGCGACCGCGAGGAGGCCGTCGGCGCCGATCGCGGTGCCCAGCAGGAGCCCGCGGAGGGTCTCCATGATCGGCGTGAACGGCTGGTACTCGGCGAACCACCGCACCGCCGTGGGCATCGAGTCCGTCGGCACGAACCCGCTGCCGAGGAAGGGCAGCAGGATCAGTGGCATGGGCAGGTTGCTGGCGGTCTCGACGTTGCCGGACACCTGACCCAGCGCGACCGCCAGCCAGATCACCGCGAGGCTGGTCGCCGCGAGCAGGCCGGCCGCGGCGAGCCACTCCACCGGAACCGCGTTCGCGCGGAAGCCCAGGACCACGGCGACCACGGTGATGAGCGCGATGGCAGCCATCGTCTGGAGCAGGTTGCCGAGCACGTGGCCCGCCAGGATCGCCCCCCGGGAGATCGCCATGGTGCGGAAGCGGTTGATGATGCCCTCGGTCATGTCCATCGCCACCGAGATCGCGGCGCCCTGGGCCGCGCCCGCGACCGACAGCAGCAGGATGCCAGGGACGACGTACTCCAGGTAGTCCCCCCGGCCCCCGGCCGCGCCCACGAGGCCAGCGCCCATCGTGTCGCCGAAGACGGTCACGAACAGGAACAGCACGACCAACGGCACCGCGACCGTGGACGCCGGCCCAGCGGGATAGCGGACCATGCGGCGGATGTTGCGCCGCAACATGGTCCGCGAGTCGCGGACGGCGTGGGACATGGCGCTCATCGCGGGCCCTCCTGCTGGGTGGCGCTGCCGGTCAGTGCGAGGAAGACGTCGTCGAGGTCGGGGGTGTGGACCGACAGCTCGTCGACCGCGATCGCGTTCCGGTCGAGGTCGTCGAGCAGGGCCCGTAGGGACTGCAGGCTGCCGTCGCTGGGCACCTGCAGCGCGAGGTCCGCGTCGTCGCGCACCACCTCGCCGAGTTCGCGGGCGGCCGCCTCGAGGTCCCGGGGGGCGGTGAAGCGCAGACGGACGTGGCCACCCGGAACGCGACGCTTCAGCTCGGCCGCAGTGCCGTGGGCGACCAGGCGTCCGCCGTCGAGCACGGCGATGTGATCGGCGAGCTGGTCGGCCTCCTCCAGGTACTGGGTCGTGAGGAACACGGTGACGCCGCCGGCGACCAGGTCGCGGACGATCCGCCACATGGTGCGGCGGCTGCGAGGGTCCAGCCCGGCGGTCGGCTCGTCGAGGAAGATTAGGCGCGGCGTTCCCATCAGGGTCATCGCCAGGTCGAGCCGGCGCCGCATCCCGCCGGACCAGGTGGCGAGCGCGCGCTCGGCGGCGTCGGTCAGCTCGAAGCGCTCGAGCAGCTCGACCGCGCGACGCCTTCCCCGACGGCGGTCCAGGTGGTGCAGGTCCGCCATGAGCAGCAGGTTCTCCATGCCGGTCATCAGGTTGTCGACCGCGGAGAACTGCCCGGTGACGCCGATCGCCGCGCGCACCGCCTCGGGCTCGCGCATGGGGTCGTGGCCGACGACGCGGACCTCGCCGGCATCGGCGCTGATGAGCGTCGACAGGATGTTGACCATCGTCGTCTTGCCCGCCCCGTTCGGGCCGAGCAGCGCGTACACGTCCCCCTCGTCGACGGTCAGATCGATGTCGTCGAGCACGACGTGGTCGCCGAACGCCTTGCGG